>NZ_JWGX01000045.1:0-62061 GCF_000813075.1 Shewanella sp. ECSMB14102 | reverse complement strand
GGCGCGAATGGCACGGTGACGGGCACCGCCCAGATCACCGACAATGACATTCTCGGAGGAGGCAGTATTAACCTATCTTTGCAAGATGCTGATACTGTTGGAGATAATCATGACACTGATAGTTCATTCCTTACATTCACAGCTAGTGGTGCGGCCGATATCATCGACTTCACGTTTGGTCCAACTTCAGGAATTACTGTCAGCGGTTTGGATGGGAATATTACCTGGCTCGTCGATAGCAGCTCCGGAGACTTGGTAGGAAGCATTGACGGTACACCAATGATTGTTTTATCACTTAATGGTGGCGTTATTGGCTCAGGTCAAACAGGTAATGTCAGTGTCACTGCAACTTTGCTGGATAACTTACAACATGGGAGTGTTCCTGTTGATATCGATTCAATCAATATCACAGGCATTGTTATTAACGCTGTCGATTCGCTCAATAATAGTGCCAGCGGCACAGTTAACCTTACTGTAGCGGATGATGAGGTCGTTCTGATTGCTGGTCCTCTGAATGGTACCAATGCTCCTGATACTTATATCGGTACGCTTGATACCAGTGGGGTAGATCAAGCTTACACCTCCGATCTCAGCGGCAACGTAAACGGCTGGGATGCTGGTTCTCAAACCTACTTTGGCGAGTCTGATATCACGGCCGGAGGCAAAACAGTCTTCTTCTTTGTCGATCCAAACAACCCGGATCAACTGTTCGCTTATACAAGCGATGAAAGCCCTGCTACGGCCTATGATGCATCTAACCCTGATCAGACGCTGATTTTTACTCTCAGCACAGATCCAAACAGCGACAGCTATCAGCTGGATATACTACAGAGCATAGATAAGCTGAAAGAGATCGACATCGGCGCACTGGTTGGAGGTAAAGGCGGTATCAGTGGCACTGTGTATGTCACTTATGACAATGCTACCGGTGCCTACGACATTTACAACGATCCAAGCAAAGTGCCCTCTGATGCCGAAGTTGCTTTCACACTTTATGGCCGTGATGGCAACGGGGACTTGGCCGACGTCAATGGTACAGATAACGGCTTTGGGGTGGCTAACCCTTGGGTTTCCGGTGGTGAGACCCTTATCGTTGACTATGCAGACACAGTAGCCAGTGCCAGCTTTAACTTCAACGTCGGTAATAACGACCCTATGCTGGTGCACTACAAGGCCTATGACGCCAATGGCCAACTGTTGGGTGAAGGCGAAATCGGCCCCAACGAAATTATCAGTGATTTGGGCGCTATCGCCTATATCGAGTTGAGTGCTGTAACGCCTGACGGTGCCAAGTTCCAACTGACCGGCACAACCGCTCAGGAGATCGTCAGCTCAACAGAGCCTCTGGATCTGGACTTTGAGGTTGTAGTCACCGACAGTGACGGCGACCAGACCACTGGTAATCTGGATATTCACCTGGATGCACCAGGAGGCGCACCAGTCGCTATTATCTCCCATGCACTGGCCAGTCTGGATGAATTTGGTTTGCAGGATGACAACCTGGATACAGATCAACAATCGCTGCGCTTCAAGGCCGGTGACAGTGAACTTTCAGACTTCGGCTTCAACTATCAAAATGGTGACTTCAGCGGTATTAGAGTGGAAGGGATAAGAGAAAACTTCCCATTGAGCTGGCGCCTTGAGGGTGAGTATCTGATAGCTTCAATGCCGGGTAATGGCCCCAACAAAGATGTATTGAAGATAAGCCTGGATTGGTCTGCCATAGCGGCTGGCAGTGAAGGCAATATCATAGTCAACGCCGAGCTGATAGGGAATCTGCCTCATAGTATAGATGTCGACTCGCTGAAGATTTCAGGTATTGAGATTGTTGGTACAGATAACAGCAACCAAACCGCTGTATCGACTCTGGATGTTAAAGTCGAGAAGTACACGGCTGCTGTGGATGATTACCAGGAAATCAATGAAGATCAGCTGGCAAGCGGCAACATTTTTGACAATGACACAGGTGAACTAAACAATGGCCAAGACCTTGAGTTGGCGAGCTTTACTGTAGCCGGGGATAGCCAAGTCTACAGCGCAGGAGAAGAAGTCTCGGTTGAAGGTGGCACTCTGGTTATCAACCTGAATGGTAGTTATACCTTCACTCCGGAAGCCAACTGGAACGGTACTGTGCCCGTTATCACCTATGTGACCAACAATGGTGATACTGCGACCCTGACTATCGAGGTCAACAGTGTCAACGACGCTCCGATTATCGTTACCACAACCAATGCCGTTGTCTCTGAGGAAGGCTTGACCAATGGCCTGCCGGATTCAAACGGCAGCAGCGATACCACTGACAGTACCACTGCAAATGGCACTATCCAGCTTCAGGATGTGGATGCTGATGCACTGACTGTTAGCCTGACACCACCAAGTGGTATCACCTCAGGTGGCCAGACAGTTACCTGGCAGTGGGACGCAGCGACTCACACACTGACAGGCTCTGTAGGTAACCTTGCAGTAATGTCTGTGGTACTGACACCGCCAGCGGGTAATGGCAGTGGTGATTGGGACTATCAGGTCAAGCTGTTGGGACCAATAGATCACCCAGATACCAGCATTGAAGATGTTAAAGATCTGACCTTTGGTGTCAGTGTCAATGACGGCAATGGCGGTACTGTCTCCGGCAGCTTCGTGGTCAGCGTTGAAGATGATGCGCCTTACATGCCGGATACCGCACCGGTAACGGCTACGGCAACCGATATCCCGGACACCCTGGTCGGTGCCTTCAATCTGACCGGTGACACTGATGATAGAGGGCAACTGAACTTTGATGGTTTCACCATCACGGCCAGAGGTTTCACCTCATCTACCGATCACACTCTGACCTCTGCAAACATTAACAGCAGTAGTTCAGGCATAGGGGTTGCCAGTGTTGGCTCGCCATACCACAACATAGATAACGAAATAGATTTCCGGGTATTTGCCGATGGCACTGGGGTTTCTGAAGAGATCATCATAGATCTGGACCCCAATACCCTGGCGTTCGGCATGAAGATAGAGTTTGCCAATATCTTTGGAGGTGAGCTTGAAAGCGGTGTGGTTGAGTTCTGGCGTGATGGCCAACTGATATCCAGCCAAACTTTCAGCTCGGATAAAAGCAACGGTGACTATGCGGCTGACTTTAACGTGCAGGATGGCGGCTTTGATAGAGTTGTTATCAAGGCAACCGACAACGGTAAAGCTCCCAGCCATGAAGACAACAGTGACTTCACCATCAAATCCTTAGAGTTCACTGGCACAGGCGACGCCCCGGCAATCGCCTATGCCTCAGGTGAAGTAACGGCCCAATGGGGCGCTGATGGCCAAGGCAGCCTTGCATTGGCAGGTGTGACCGACACATCCCTGGTGACCGCCGACGGGGAAGCCGTTGAAGTGACCCTTTCAGGCAATACTTTGCTGGGTCAAACAGACTCGGGCGACTTGGTCTTTAAGCTGGAATTCACCCCTGGCACGGGTCACTGGGACTTCTATCAGTACCAGACGATGCAGGGCACCGAAGACGGCGACCTGGACTTTGCGGTCACGGTAACCGATGCCGATGGTGACACTTACAGCGGCAATATCGCTGTGGTGCCTGTATTTAACTATCAGGTCACTGAAGCGGGCCCAGGCGCTCAAACGCTCAATTTGGGTAACGCCGAAGATATCGTTATCGGCGACCTGGATGGCTCAGTCGTGGTTCCCGGGCAGGATTACAATATCGCCTTTATGGTCGATAGCTCAGGAAGTATTGGATATAGGGCTATGGAGGCGATGAAACTTCAGTTGGCTCAAGTATTTGAGACACTCAAAGCCAGCGCCGATTCAGATAATGCCGGCACAGTTAACATATTCCTGACCGATTTCGACTCTCAAGCTAATTTGTCAGTCAGCGTCGACCTGGGAGATCCAGATGCCCTGAGTAAGCTCCAAACCGTTATCGATAGCATGGATGGAGCTTATTGGACCGGTGGTGGCACCAACTATGAAGATGTTATCAAGACAACGGCCAACTGGTTCCACAGCGATACGGCTCTTGCCAACAGTAACGCTGAGAATCTGGCATTCTTTATCACGGATGGCGCGCCATCTGTCTATCAGTACTATGAGGATACCAACCCGATAGTCAATCGAAAGACTGGCGAGACTCTGGATGACTTGGTCAACGTCAATAACTTTACTCTGGGTGAGGAGTTTTACGCCAATATCGGAGGAGAAGCGAGACTAATCATAGATGCCGACGGTAACCTTTATCAATGGAGCAAAGATAGAGGGGATTGGAGTCCGAATTATATTGGTCATATTCGGGCGCAAGGGGACGGTACTTACGAGATATCAAGCACCCTCAATGGTAATTACTGGGCATTGCAAAACGCCCTAAGTGCCCTGCCATTACTGACAGGCAATGATGTCATTGTGCAAGCCATAGGGATAGGTAACAATATTTCGACTGGCACATTGCAACAGTTTGACAGTGATGGAAATGTCCAAACCAATGTCTCTGCCGATGAACTAGCCGAGGCTATTCTCGGCAATGAAATCACCGATATACCTGGCTCAGATACCTTGGATGGCGGTGCGGGTAACGACATCATCTTCGGTGATGTGATTCGCTTTGATGGCATTCAAGGCCAGGGTTACAGCGCACTCAAAGCCTTTATTGCCGGCGAGTTGGGCCAAAGCGATGCAACCGATGCTGAAATTCACGGCTATATCAGCGAGCATCCTAACCTGTTTGATAAGTCAGGCATTAATGATATGGGTGACATCATCCGCGGCGGCGAGGGCAGCGATATCCTCTTTGGCCAAGGCGGTAATGATGAACTCTACGGCGACAATGGTAATGACATGCTGTTCGGTGGTAATGGCAACGACCTGCTGGTTGGCGGCAATGGTGATGATTGGCTCACTGGTGGTCAAGGCGTAGATACCTTCAGCTGGAAAGCAGGAGAAACCGGCACCGACCACATCACTGACTTTGAACTCAACAAAGATAAGCTGGATCTCAGTGAGCTACTGTTGGGTGAAGAGCACAACTCACTGGAGCAATATTTCCAGTTCAGTGTTGCTGATGGCAATACCACCATCTCTATCGATGCGGATCTGGACGGTGAATTCGATCAGCATATAGTGCTCGACGGTGTCGACCTGTTTGCGGAATACGGCAGTGATGAAAGCGACATTATCAATGGCCTGCTGGGAAGTAACGGCGATGGTCCTCTGCTTGTCGATACTCAATCGGCCAATCCAGGTGCTTCCTATGTCAGCCAGAGTAGTTCTTCTGGGCTGGAGCAGTCAAAACCAGACGAAGTGTATTAAAAGCTCTTTGATTTGAAGGCCGGCCTATATTGCAATTCGCAATATAGGCCGGCATGGCTGATACTAGAATTAATCATATAAAACGAAAGGATAAGTCGTTCTGTGACCGCATCCGCTTCACCTAAACCTGAACAATGGACTATCTCGGCTTCCCAGCGAGTCACTGTAGACCCTCTGCTCGATAGCCTGGTTCTATTGACAGAATACTTCGGCAGCCCCTGTTCCAGCGAGTCTCTGGCGGCAGGCCTCCCCTTGTCTTCAGCCATTTTGTCACCGGAACTGGTGCCACAGGCTGCTGCCAGGGCCGGTCTGACGGCAAAGCTTTCCCGTAAAGGCTTGAATCAGGTTACTGCCATTCAGCTTCCTTGTATTTTGCTTTTGAAAGACAAGAAAGCTTGCATCCTGCGCGAACTGGATCTGGAACAACAACATGCGGTGATCCAACTGCCGGAAACCGGCGGCGAACAACGCCTATCTATAGAAGAGTTGGAAACCCTCTATGTAGGCTATCTGTTTCTGGTGAAACAACAGTACCGTGGCGATATGGGATTTGATGTCTATCATCATGACCACAGTAAACACTGGCTACTGCAAACCATTAAAGACTCGGCCCCCATCTATCGTGATGCACTGATTGCCTCAATCCTGGTGAACTTGTTTGCCCTGGTTTCACCGCTGTTTATCATGAACGTCTACGATAAAGTGGTGCCCAACCTGGCGTTCGAATCACTGTGGGTTCTGGCTATCGGAGCCGGTATTGCTTATCTGTTTGATTTGGTCATGAGGCAGCTGAGAAGTTACCTTATCGATGTTGCCGGTAAGAAAGTCGACATCATAGTCTCATCGCGACTGTTCTATAAGGCAATCGGCATTCCCCTCGAAAACCGCTCGGCCAGTGTCGGTGGTATGGCGCGTCAGCTGGGTGAGTTTGACAGCATCAGGGAGATCCTCACCTCGGCAACAATAACCACGCTGGTTGATCTACCCTTTGCATTATTGTTTGTGTTGATTATCTATCTGGTCGCAGGCGATCTGGCGCTAATCCCCCTTGTCGCTAGCCTCATCATCATCGGCTATACCTTGATTGTCCAACCCAGGCTCAAGACCGCTATTGAGGAAAGCAATAAATTTGCCAGCCTCAAGCATGGCCACTTGATCGAAAGTCTCGCCTCTCTGGAATCCATTAAATCCTATGGGGCAGAAGGCCTGGTACAGAAAGCCTGGCAGCAGATGATAGGTCACACAGCCAATTGGCAGTTGCGCTCGAAAAAGCTCTCCAACTCAGTGGCCAATGTCGCCAACTTTGTGGTGCAGCTGACCGTCGTCAGTGTCGTTATTCTAGGGGTTTACCGGGTTGCCGATAATGATATATCCATGGGTGGGATCATTGCTGCTGTGATGCTTGCCAGTAGGGCCGTTGCGCCTATGGCACAGCTGGCTAATTTAATGACCCGAGCCAACCAAACTGCCAGCGCGCTGAGACAGCTGGATCAGATAATGACCCAGGAAGATGAATTTGAAAACAAAGGCCACCTTGTCAGCAAACAACGATTGATGGGCAAGATAGAAGCCGACGACCTCAGCTTCAGCTACCCCGGCTCGGAAAAACCTGTATTGCACCCCTTCGCCTTGAGGATCCGTCCCGGCGAGCGGATAGCCATTATCGGCCGTAACGGCAGCGGCAAGAGTACTCTGGCCAAGCTGTTGGTTGGACTGTTTAAACCCAGCAACGGTAGCCTAAGATACGATGGCATAGATAGCGCCCAGATCCACCCGAGCGATCTACGCCGTAACTTCGGCTATCTGCCACAGGATGTCACCCTGTTCCACGGTTCGGTTCGGGACAATATTCTCTTCGGCACCCGTCAGGTCACAGAACATCAGTTGATCCGAGCCGTACAGCTCTCCGGAGTCAACCTGTTTACCGACTTGGAATCAGAAGGCCTGGATCAACAGGTAGGTGAAGGCGGCCATTCGCTGTCCAGAGGACAGCGTCAAACAGTGGCCTTGGCCAGAGCCATACTCAATGACCCACCAGTGCTGTTGATGGATGAACCCACAGCCAGCTTGGATGCCAGAGCCGAGAAGCAATTCATGCGCTCGATGCATAATGTCAGCCGCGACAGAACCTTACTGATCATCACCCATAAGATGCACCTGCTGAATCTGGTGGATCGCATCATAGTGATGGATAGAGGCCACATCATTGCCGATGGTCCCAAAGACAAGGTGCTCGAAAAGCTCAACCAAGGGCTGATGGCTGGAGGCAAGTAATATGAATAAGCACCTGACTTCTGATGACTTGGAAATGGTAGACGATGTCTACGGCGCCATGATGACAGATGCACCCACCAGCCACAGATTGATTATCTGGTCGCTGGCGGCGATGATACTCTGCTTCCTCACCTGGGCCTATTTTGCATCCCTCGACCGAGTTACCAAAGGCACGGGTAAAGTGATCCCCTCTTCCCAGGTACAGGTCATCCAAAGTCTGGATGGCGGCATTTTGAAAGAGATGTACGTTCAGGAAGGCATGCTGGTCAAACAAGGTGAGCCCTTGGTACGCATAGACGATACCCGTTTTCGTTCCGATGCCGCCCAGCAGGAGCAAGAGGTCTATAGCCTGCAGGCCAATGTTATTCGCCTTCAGGCCGAACTGAATAGCATCTTTATCTCGGATATGACCAACGACTGGCGCGAACAGCTCAAAATCACTAAGATCCCGCTGGTATTTCCTGCCGAGTTGACAGAAAAAGAACCCGAACTGGTCAAGCGCCAGCAGGAAGAATACGCCGGACGCCTGGATAACCTCAGCAACCAAGTGGAGATCCAGGCAAGACAAATTCAACAGCGGCAACAGGAAACCGAAGAGTTAACCTCGAAAATCGGCACCTTGAGCACCAGTTACCGCTTGGTCAGCCGTGAACTGGAACTGACCAAACCTTTGGCACAAAAAGGCATAGTGCCCGAGGTGGAACTCTTGAAACTGGAACGTACAGTTAACGACATTCAAGGCGAGCTGGCGACCCTCAGGGTGATGCGTCCCAAACTCAAGGCCAACATGGATGAGGCGATTCTCAAGCGTCGGGAAGCGGTATTGGTTTATGCCGCCGATTCCCGCGCACAACTGAATGAGATGCAGGCCAAGCTGGCACGCATGAATGAAGCCCAGGTAGGCACCAAGGATAAAGTCAGCAAAGCCGTTATCACCTCACCGGTCAACGGAACCATTAAAACCATAAATATCAACACACTTGGAGGAGTAGTCCAACCTGGTATCGATATCATGGAGATAGTCCCTTCCGAAGACCAACTGCTGATCGAAACCCGAATTTTGCCAAAGGATATCGCTTTCCTGCATCCGGGGCTGCCCGCCATAGTTAAGGTTACTGCCTATGATTTTACCCGTTACGGCGGGTTAAAAGGCACAGTGGAACAGATAAGTGCAGATACCACTCAGGATGAAGAGGGCAACAGCTTTTATTTGGTAAAAGTGCGGACCGAAGAGTCCAGCTTAATTAAAGACGATGGCACTGAGATGCCCATTATTCCCGGCATGTTGACCTCTGTTGACGTAATTACCGGGAAAAGAACTGTCCTTGAGTACATACTTAATCCCATTCTAAGAGCCAAAGAAACAGCGTTAAGAGAACGCTAGGCTCATAGTCACAATAAACCTGGAGGGTTTAGCATGAACAAGAAAGTTACTCGGCTGGTGAAACCCAGTGCCTTGGCACTGGCGATTACCGGGCTGATGTTGCCCACGGCAGGGTTTAGTCAGACCCTGGAACAAGCCGTAGCGCAAACATTGGATACCAACCCGGAACTACGACTTGCCTTTAACCGTTTCAAAGCTCGTGAAGAGCAGGTAAACCAGGCGATAGCCGGTTACATGCCAACGGTAGATATTACCGGTGGTTATGGCTATGAATACACTGACAGTCCGGCTACCCGCCGCCGTTTGGCCGGCACCACGGATGATGAAATTGAACTAAAACGGGGCGAATTCGGTGTCAGCATCAAGCAGATGCTGTTCGACGGCTTCTTTACCAGCAGTGAAGTCGACAGGTACAGCTTCGAAGCCAGTGCCGATCAATGGGCGCTGTTTGCCGCTGCTGAAGATATGGCGCTGGATGTTGCCAAGGTCTATATCAACTATATACGTAGCGAGCAGGTGTTGACGCTGGCAGAGAAAAACCTCAAGAGCCACCAGGACATCTACGAGCAGATCAAGCAACGTACCGATTCGGGCTTGGGCTCTACCGCGGATCTGTCACAAATCACGGGTCGTCTAGCTCGCGCCAATGCCAACGTAGTGTCTGCACGCAATAACTTCCTCGATGCCAAGAGTCAGTTTTTCCGCATTACTCATCAGCAACCGGAAGACCTGATAGTACCGGTTCCGGATGCCGATATGTTGCCGGCGGACGTAGACTCCAGTATCAAGATGGCCCAGGAGCACCATCCCATTCTCAAATCGGCCGCCAGTGATATCCGCGCCGCCGAATATGAGAAGTCTTCGGCTCAATCCAACTACTACCCCAAGATCACGCTGGAAGTAGAAGGTAACATGAACAACAACCTGGACGGTGAAGACGGCTTTAGCCGGATCGCCAGCCAAAATGTCGGTGGCCACAACAATGACATTCTTGCCATGGTGAGAGTGCGTTACAACCTGTTCGCTGGTGGCCGTGATTTAGCCCGTGAAAAAGAAGCCAGCTACAAGATAGGTGAAGCGAAGGAGATCCGTGAGCGCGCCTATCGTGAAGTGGTTGAAGGCGCCAACCTTGCCTGGAACGCATACGAGTTCCTGGGACCACAGAAGCAATATATTCGCGATCATGTCATTGCAGCCAAGGACACTCAAGTCGCCTACTCACAGCAATTCAACCTGGGTCAGCGTACCCTGCTCGACTTGCTGGATACCGAGAATGAACTGTTTGAAGCCAGGAAAGACTATCTGACCGCCGAGTATGACGAAGTGATTGCCAAATACCGCGTACTCAATGCCACAGGACAACTACTCGACTCGCTTAGAGTCACTCGCCCCGATGTATGGAAAGGGGAGCGTGAATATGAAGGAGGAGTTAAATAATGAAACTCTTTATCACTCTGCTTAGCGTCGCCATACTGGCGGGTTGCTCAATGCGTGACACTGTATCCATGGATCAACCGACGGCTCAGGTCAACGACCTCAATGATCATGACAGAGACGGTGTTATTGAAGCCCGTGAACGCTGCTCAGGCACTGTCGAAGGTGCCAACATTGATAATTATGGTTGTGGTAAGATCAAGCCTATCAATGAACGCTCCGAGTTGAAGATACTTTTTGCCAACGATTCCTTCTACATAGATCCTCAGTATTATGATCAAATTGGTGTCATTGCTGACTTTATGAAGCAATATCCCAGCACCAAGGTGACCATCGAAGGGCACTGTAGCCGTACCGGTAGCTATGATCACAACCTGAAGCTATCGCAAAATCGGGCAAATGCCGTAACCAAAGTGCTGAAAGATCAATTCGGCATTACCGCCGATAGACTAACCGCAGTAGGTTACAGCTATGATAAACCTGTAGATCCAACAGACACTCAGTTGGCCCACAAACGTAACCGCCGGGTTATCGCCGAGGTAACAGGCGAGGATACTATGGCCGATATGAAGTGGAACATCTACACTGTGGATCAAGAAGTGAAATAGGACCTTGATATCCCCATATGACAGGCAGGCTCAACCAGTATTCACTGCTCAGAAGGGTCTGCCATTACACAGTACTGGCATCGACTCTGGCCGTGTCATGCCTGTACGCCGCATCCACCCAACAGCTAGACGCCAACAGCATTACCAAAACGCTGGAATCACGTTATGGCGAGCGGGCAGGCCTCAGGGCCAGAGCCTGGTTCAAGATACTGGACGAGGCGCAAGGGTTGGACGATATGGGAAAAATCACCAAGGTAAACAACTTCTTTAACCTGTTTCGCTTTGTAGATGATAGCAAACTCTGGGGGATGGCTAATTACTGGGCCACCCCTTTGGAGTTTATCGGAGTAAATGGCGGTGACTGTGAAGACTTCTCCATCGCCAAATACTTCACACTGCTGCAGTTGGGCATCCCTGAAGACAAGATGCGCATCACTATGGTTAAAGCAACCAGTGTTAATCAGTACCATATGGTGCTGGCCTATTATGAGACGCCCTCCTCTGTCCCTCTTATTCTGGACAATCTGGACCGCGAGCTCAAACCGGCAACACAACGTGGAGATCTGATCCCGGTATACAGCTTTAACGGTAAACAATTGTGGCTAAACAAAGAGAAAGGACGCGGTGTATTAGCAGGATCATCCGCTCGCTTGGAAAAGTGGAATGATCTGAGACACAGATTAGGGGCTGATCGCTTGCGTCAGCCAAAATTAAAACTGGAGTAGCTACAGCAATGACACTGTTTCGACAGATATACTCGTTACTGTTTGGGCTGTTTCTCTTGGTTGTCGCCAGTGTGGGCTATGTGCAATTCAATGAGACCCAGAACTTTCTAACCGAGCAGATGGAGTCGGACCTCAATAATGTCAGCCATTCATTGGGATTGATGTTGGTTCCATCACTGGAGGCCGGTGATCTCGCCACCGCAGAAACCATGGTTAATGTCATCTTCGAGGGAGGCTATTACCAACAGGTGAAGCTAACTTGGCTGGTTGATGGCAAACAGCAGGTCTGGAATAACAATATCCGCATCGAAGATGTTCCCCAATGGTTTATCAATCTGGGGATCTTTACCCCTTTGCGTAAAGAAAGCACCATTACTTCAGGTTGGCTGCAACTGGCCAAACTGGAAATTACCGCACACCCTGGGTTTGGTTACCACGAACTGTGGCGCATTATGAGCCATACCTTAATAGCCTTTTCAATTCTATTTTTGGTCGCCATATTGTTTGCACGCCTGGGCCTGACATGGATCCTCAGCCCGCTGCACTCCATTGCCGAACACGCTAAAAGCATTGCCAAACGGGAATTTGGCCCGGATATGCCGCTGCCTAAAACCCTGGAACTCAGGGATGTAGTCAACGCCTTTAACAGCATGTCAGCCCAGCTGAAGAAAATTTTCAGTTCTCTGGATGAAGAAGTCACTGCACTCAGGAAAAAGAATCTGGTGGATCAGGTATCCAACCTGCCTAATCGTCAGTATATGATGGGCCGCGTTGGCGGTTGGCTAGGTGAACCCGGCAGCGGCGCTCTGATGATGGTCAAGTTCGACTGGCTCGAAGAAGTCCACAGCAAGTATGGCTATCAGGTACGGGACGAAACCATCAAGCTGCTTTCAGAAAAACTGCAGCATGAGTTGGGCGAAATCTGTGAATCTGTCATTGCCCGTATCGCCGCCTATGAATTTGCTTTCTTGATCACCAATGTTGAACGTGAACAATTGAGTAAGTATCTACAAACCCTGATCCGTACAACCAACCAGGAAATGGTCAAGGCGGGTTGTAAACCCAATGAAGATTACGCCATAGGTATTGCCGAACGTATCGGGCAGATGACCAGTTCCGAGCTGCTGGCGCGCTCGGATAACGCCCTGCAAATCGCCCTCAAGGAAGGCAAGGTTTATCACTGGTTGGAGACCAACGAACAGCAGTTGTTCAGTCGTGAGAAGTGGCGCGATAAGCTTACCGACGCAATTAACCGCAAACAATTCCGTTTCCGTTGGCAAGCTGTGCACTATCAAGGATCTGACAATATACTGCAGCGGGAACTTTTCTGTCAGTTGCAAATAGGTGACAAACTGGTGCATGCAGGCCAGTTCATGCCTTATGTCGAGCTATTGTCTCTGGGTAGCTTGCTCGACCGCTGCCTTATTGAAAAGATCAGTGAAGATGAGTTGTTGGAGAAGAATGCCGAAGCCATTGCGGTTAACCTGACCCATCACAGCATCAGCGATCCCAAGTTCCACGAATGGCTCAATCACTTCCTGCGTAACAGCCGCCACGCAAGCCGGTTGGCCTTTGAGTTACCTGAAGCCGCCATCTATACCGATATTGACGCCTGCCAGGCGCTGTGCACCATAATTCGCGACAATGGCGCCAGCATAGGGATAGACCACTTCGGCCGTCAGTTCGGCTCCATGTCTTATCTGCAAAGCCTGCGGCCGGCTTATGTCAAGCTGGACCAATCCTTTGCTCAATATGATGAAAATCAGCACAACAGCGAATTGTGCCGGGCATTGGTCAACGTAGCCCGAGGATTGGAAATCGATGTGATAGTGACAGGCATCCAGGAAAAAGCGCAATTGGAGCGCTTTACACCACTCAAGACCCAAGCATACCAAGGCTTTATTTCACCACCTGTGAATGTTGAATAACAGATATAGGGCTCCCTTCGGGGAGCCTTTGTTTTAGGCTAAGCCGTCGAAACAGGGAAGCTCCAAGATACTCACGCACCTTGAGGATAAAAACAGGAAGGCTTTAAATGCTAAAAAACAAAAGACCCTGATTTATCAAGGGCTTATATGTTTTGATCGGTGATAGAAGATGCGACCCTCTGACCCTCTGCTCCACTCTGGTTTCCAAGTCAGGATACGCTACCAGGCTGTACTAATCACTGAATTCCACTTGTACCCATGAGAATATCTTAAAGGTCATCACAAGTTCGAAACTATGAAGATAAAAACAAAAAGCCCCTGATTTCTCAGGGGCTTAAATGTTTTGGTCGGTGATAGAGGATTCGAACCTCTGACCCTCTGCTCCCAAAGCAGATGCGCTACCAGGCTGCGCTAATCACCGAAATACTGTGTTGCTGAATACTTTCCAGCTTTTACCCGACGTAAAGTCAGATAAATCAAATTTGGTCGGTGATAGAGGATTCGAACCTCTGACCCTCTGCTCCCAAAGCAGATGCGCTACCAGGCTGCGCTAATCACCGAAATATTGCTTTATTGGGTACCTTGATAGGAAGAGGGTCACCCTCTGCTCCACTCTGGTTCCCAAACCGGGATGCGCTACCAGGCTGCGCTAATCACCGTAAGATTTGAAGCCGACTCGCTTCACGAAAGAAGTGGGGTGACTGATGGGACTTGAACCCACGACAACCGGAATCACAATCCGGGGCTCTACCAACTGAGCTACAATCACCACTGATATTTCTTTCACTGACTGGCACGCTTGAATCAAACTGGTGCGCCCAGAAGGATTCGAACCCTCGGCCTCACCCTCCGGAGGGGTGCGCTCTATCCAGCTGAGCTATGGGCGCCCGCCGTGTCAGCGCCGCATATAGTAGGTGGATTTCCCCCCCACGTCTACACCTGATTTGCTTTTTTTCGGTTGTTTGCTCAAGTTTTGACTGAAACAGTACAACAAATATCCGACACCAGCCAAAAAATTGACTTGGATAATACTATGTTTCATGTTATTTCTATCCTTTGATTAAAAACCATACAAAGCTATTATCATTTTGTTCCTCGGCGGATAACATGTTTAGGGATGACGCTTTCCATCAGAATTCGGCTCTGGAAATCTCAAGACTGAAAAAACGAGTTGCCAGACTCAAACGTCTGGCGGCCAAATATAAACGAGCCGAAGCCACCCAAAATGCACTGCTGGAAATCTCCAATATTGCCAACAAGGCTACCTCTATGGAGGGCTTCTATCAGGGCATGCATCTATGTCTTAAGCAACTGATCCCTGCCGACAACTTTTATATCTCTCTGCTTGATGCCCAGAAACAACATCTTGAGCTACCATTTTTCTCCGATGAAAAAGACTCCCACCCTTCCGAACTCTATCCAGGACAAGAGTTATCCCAACTTTTAACGCAAGGCCTTACCGGCTATGTGTTGCGAACTGCCACCCCCCTGCTTTGTGACGAACATAAGGCAAAACAACTGGCCGATGCCGGCGAAATCATAGCTCTAGGGTCATCCTGTCATCAGTGGCTTGGAGTACCCATAATACAAAATGACAGAGCTATTGGTGTCTTGGTGGTGCAAAGCTACAACCCAGCCAGTTCCTACGGCGAGATGGAGTTTGAATTAATGGCTTTTATTAGCCATCACATCGCAGGAGTCATGGAACGGTTGCGGCATCATGAGCAACTTGAACAAGCCATCAGCCAAAGAACCCAGGAGCTGAGCCAGGCCTATGGTAGATTAAAACAGGAAGTTTATGAGAGACGCCGAGCCGAGAGACTACAAAAGTCCCTGTTTGAGATAACCGAACTGTCTTCCTCCAACTTGGATGATCGCGAGTTTTATACCGAGCTGCACCGGGTTCTCTGCCATTTGCTACCAGCCAACAACTGTTACATCGCCTTGCTGGATGAAACCGCAACTGAGCTGCACTTTCCCTTCTATGTTTCTCAACTCAATGATACCGCCCCCAAGTGTCGCCCCTTGATGGATGGACTGGTGGAATACCTACTCAGGTTAAAACGTCCTGTATTGCTGGATCAAAGCGATATCCAATCTCTGGTGTGCACCAAAGAGATTTACAGCAAGGCACCTGACCTGAATCAAACACAGAACATGCACCAGTGGATCGGCGTGCCGTTATTTATTCAAGACAAAATTGCCGGTGCCCTAACTATCTATAGTTTCAGCATGCATCAGAACTACCAGTTCAAGGATCTCGAACTGTTAACCTTTGTGTCACAGCATATCGCCACAGCCATTGAACGTAAGCTGGCCACAGAGGCACTGAAACGCAGTAACGAAGCACTGGAAGAAAAGATTCTGGAACGCACCCGTGAACTGGCCACCACCAACCAAGAGTTGCAAAAAGAGATCTCCCAGCGCCGTAAGGCTGAGCAACAACTGCTGCACGACGCCAAACACGACGCCCTGACAGGCCTGCCCAATAGGCTGATGTTTATGGAGCGATTGAACCAGGCCGTTAAACATAATCGCCGTCATCTACAAGATAAATTCGCACTCTTGTTCGTCGATCTCGACCGATTCAAGCTGATTAATGACACACTAGGACATCTGGAAGGTGATAGGTTTCTGGTAGAAACAGCCAGTCGGCTCAAGTTTTGTATCCGCGACAATGACACCCTCGCCCGTCTGGGCGGAGATGAATTTGTGATTTTGCTGGATGGATTACGCACAACCGACGATGCCAAAGAAGTCGCAGAGCGGATCCTTAAGGAACTGTCACGCCCTTATGAGCTAGCCGATAAACAGTTCAACTCAGGCGCCAGCATCGGCATAGCCGTCAGCGGCCATCACAGGGATGACACCAGTGAGTCCATCTTGCGGGATGCCGACACTGCTATGTACATGGCCAAGACCCGCGGCAAGGGTTGTTATGTGGTATTCGATGAAAAATCGCATCAGCAATTGATGCAAGACGTAAGCCTGGAAAATGAGTTGAGAACCGCCCTGGACACCCAGCAAATCCAGCTCGATT
Source organism: Shewanella sp. ECSMB14102 (assembly GCF_000813075.1). Classification (NCBI taxonomy): domain Bacteria; kingdom Pseudomonadati; phylum Pseudomonadota; class Gammaproteobacteria; order Alteromonadales; family Shewanellaceae; genus Shewanella; species Shewanella sp. ECSMB14102. The sequence continues at coordinate 45,364 of NZ_JWGX01000045.1, read as the reverse complement.
ACTTCCCAGTGCAGGATCTTAAAACCGGGCAGCTTCAAGCCCTGGATGTGCGTCTGTATTGGCCCCATCCACAACACGGTAAAATCAAACAACAACAGCTCGCCAATTTGGCAGAGCAAGCCAACTTACAACTGGAGCTGGACAGATATGCAATCGAAGCGCTGAACAGTGAACTTCCCAAGCTGCAACTCAACTCAGGCACCAAATTACATCTGGCCATCTGTAGCCAGCACCTCAAGCATAAACATGCACTTCGCAGCCTGAAAAACTGCCTAAGGAACTGTCAGTTCCCGCTTACCGACCTATGTTTGTTTTTCCACGAACAATCTCTGTCACGGGATTTGGAAAACCATATCAATGGTTTTGAAGTGCTTAAACGTTTGCAAGTCACTCTGGGGATCACAGGTTACGGCAGTGGTTACAGTCCCTTGATCAGCCTATCCTTCCTGCCGGTCAACGTACTGAGACTAGATGCCAGCCTGGTGTCGCATCTGCAAAGCCCACATCACAGGCGTTTACTCAAAGCGATAAACCTAAGTGCTGGTGCATTGGAACTTGAGCTGGTATTGGATGGTATCAATACCCAAGAGCAGAAACAGCAACTGGCACAAATGGGCTTTAACTCAGGCCAGGGACAAGCTCTTGGGAATCGCTTGAACCCCGTCAGCAGCAAGGGTAACAGCACCAAGCCCATAGATACGGCAACCCAAGTTTGCGCCTAAGCCGTGTTTTGAAACCGGCTCTAACCCTTACTTCTTGAACATATCCCGCAGATTGGCGATGTTAGCCTTACCGGTTTCCATCCTTTGCTGCTCACTCTGCTGCGGCTTGCGATTTTCCCAGACCAAGTCATCCTGAGGCAGCTCCATCAAGAAGCGACTGGGCTCACAGCGCATGGTTTCGCCAAATTGGCGCCGCTCACGGCAAAGCATAAACCACAGCTCTTTTTGAGCCCTGGTGATACCAACATAAGCCAGACGCCGCTCTTCATCGACATTATCTTCATCTATGCTGGTCTGATGCGGTAGAATTCGTTCTTCCACCCCCACCATAAACACATAAGGAAACTCCAGCCCCTTTGAGGCGTGCAGCGTCATCAACTGCACCTGATCACCACTTTCATCCTCATTGTTTCTTTCCATCATGTCCCTGAGCGTCAGCCTATTAACCACGTCTGGCAGACTCATGGGCTCATCCAGGTCGTCACCGGCCAACATCTCCGTCACCCAGCGATACAGTTCGGAAATATTTTTCATCCGCATCTCAGCGGCCTTGGCACTGGTGCTAGTCTCGTAGAGATAATCTTCGTAGTTTATCTTGCGGATCAACTGCTTGATAGCATCAACTCCCTCACCCCGCTGAGCGATTTCACCGGTATCGACAATGAAGCGACCAAACTCATAGAGTGAGCCCATAGCCGCCGGAGGCAGGTGATGATTCAATTCAGGAGCAAAAATCGCCTCAAACATGGAGATATGTTTCTGGTTGGCAAAATTCCCGAGTTTTTCCAAGGTTGCCGGGCCAATCCCACGCTTGGGCAGGTTAACGATACGCAGGAAGGCGTTATCATCATCCGGATTCACCACCAAACGCAAATAGGCCATGATGTCCTTGATTTCGGCTCTGGCAAAGAATGAGGTGCCACCACTGAGCTTATAGGGGATACGGTTGGTCATCAGCGCCCGTTCCAGCAAGCGGGACTGGTGATTCCCCCGATAAAGGATGGCATATTCCCCATAGCTGGTCTTGCCCATGAACTTATGGCGAATGATTTCGGCCACCACCCGTTCGGCTTCCTGCTCTTCATTGGCAGCAAACAGTACCCGCAGCGGCTCGCCATAGGCCAACTCACTGAACAGCGACTTATCATACACATGGGGATTATTGGCGATCAGAATATTGGCCGCCCGTAATATTCGCTGACTGGAGCGATAATTTTGTTCCAGCTTAATGAGCTTGAGCTCGGGAAAGTCTTTACCCAGCAACACCAGGTTTTGCGGCTTGGCACCACGCCAGGAGTAGATGGACTGGTCATCATCGCCTACCACAGTAAAACGCGCCCGCTCCCCCACCAGCAATTTAACCAGTTCATACTGGCTGGTGTTGGTATCCTGATATTCATCCACCAGCAGGTAACGGATCCGTGCCTGCCAACGGGCTCTGACATCGGCATTATGCCGCAGTAATAGAGTTGGCAGCAGGATAAGGTCGTCAAAGTCCAACGCATTGTAAGCCTTCATATGCTGGGCATAACGTTGATACAAGAGTGCAAACAGTTGCTCCTGTTCACCCTTGGCTATCTTGCGGGCGTGATCCGGGATCACCAAGCCCCCCTTCCAATTGGAGATCATGGTCGCCAGCGCCCGCAGCAGATCTTTATCCTCCTGCAGCTCGTCCTGGGTTAACTCCTTGAGTAGCGCCAAGGTGTCCTGATCATCGAACAAAGAGAAGCCGGCCTTGAGGCCCAATGTCTTGTGTTCACGCTTGATAATTTCCAGCCCCAGAGTATGAAAGGTAGAAATCCACAGTCCCCTGGCTTCCTTGCGGCCCATGGATTGAGCCACCCGCTCTTTCATCTCCCGCGCAGCCTTATTGGTAAAGGTCACTGCGGCAATATGCTTGGCCTGATAACCACACTTCTGCACCAGGTGGGCTATTTTGTTGATGATAACCCGGGTCTTGCCACTACCGGCGCCAGCCAATACCAGGCAGGGACCGGAAACATAATGGACGGCTTCATTCTGGGCAGGATTAAGTTTCATGGGTTATCGATATCTCACACAAGGACACTCTAGAAGCAGGGATCATACCAGAATCAATGCCGGAGACAGCCCCCAAATCCCGTTAGGGAAACTTCTGGCAAAGGACCTGGGCCATTTGCTGAGCTCCAATTCTTGCTTCCAGGTCTGTAAGCCAAAGCAGAGCACTCATGGGACGGGTTCGCATCTTCCTTAGGTTAGCCTTGGGTTCAATGCAGCCTATAAGTTACAATCAGTTAAAACCTTGCCAGTGGATTAAAGAGATGATCAACCCCAAGAAAATCGAAGAAATGGCCAAACAGCTGAGCGAAAACCTGCCTTCTGGGCTGAAGCAATTTGCCGGTGAGTTTGAAGAACGCAGCAAGCAAGTACTGCAACACCAATTGCTGAAGCTGGATCTGGTCTCCCGGGAAGAGTTTGAAGTGCAGCAACACGTGTTACTGAAAACCAGGGAAAAATTGGAAGCCCTGCAAGCCAGAGTCGAAGCGCTGGAAGCCAAAGCTGAGCAGGCTGAGTAACCCATCTCACCCCAAAATAGATAAGGCCGCTCATGAGCGGCCTTATGTTTCAACACAGCTAAATTAAAGCATATGCCGATAGCCCAAAGTAAAGGCGATATCCGTGCTGTTATCCATATTGAGGAAGTTTTCAATCACAGTAAACTCTATAGCACTGCGATCCAGATAATAGCGGTAGCCCAGCACAGCTTCATTTGAAGCTTCAGAGAAGTCATCATCCGCTTCTGTCATTCCTTCGTACCTGTGATACTCCAGCATCCAGCCATGACGACCAACACGATATTCATAACCCAGCCCAAGCATCAAAGCATTGGACTTATAAGGCATGTCCGACAGTACCTCTTCGTCCTCACGGAAACTCAAGCCAAGTGTTGAATGGAAATTATGCCGTCCGTTGCGATAGCTGTAATTCAGCTGCAACGCCTGCTCAAAGTTTTCATTGGCGAAAGGCCCCGAGCCCACATAGTTGTAATACAGGCTCCCCCCAACAGACAGGCCATGGTGCTCATTCTGCAGCAACTGATACCCGAGATAAATGTTGAAGGCATTGTTTAGGGTCTCACCACCAAAATCGCTGATATTCACATTATGTTGCTTGGAGTAGATCTGATTCTGATTTCGTGGCTGATGGTCACGACCATTCTGATCAAAACCGAAAGCATCGTGAAACCACATTGTCAGTGAATCCAAATGGTTGTTACCACTGAAACGCCAAGTATAGTTGGCGTCCAACATCCAACGGTCATCGATTTGCCACTTGAGACCACCGGTTAAAGAGTTGTGATAATAGTCAGCCAGATAATCTTCTGTCTCGGCCCAGACGCTGGCCATATTACCGGTCAGATACCACTCTTTTTGTCCCTTTGCCATGGAAAAGCCCGAACGCAACATGGGGGTCAAACTGCTGGACTGCAGAGGAGACTGGGCATAGACCCTGAGCGGCCCATAGTCGTCAAAATCGGCCAGTTCAGCATGCAGGGGCAGACTGAAAAAAATCGGCAACCAACAAGCTTTAGAGAAGTACTTCATAAGAGTCATCATACCAATTCACATGGTCGGTTATTTTAAATGACTGCAGCATCGATTCACACTCATTATAGATGATTCAATCATGACCACATTGTCACAATAAATGTGACAGTAAAACCATTCACTTGTCGGCGTTATTCAAGTAAACCTAATTCAATATTTCTCCAATTTGGTATAGGCATAATTTTGCCACTATTGATCAGTGACTTGTCATGATATCTCCAGCCAAATCTGCTTTAATGCTGCCACGAGTAGGTTAAAGGAACATACCTCATGATATTTCAAGTTATCCTCATGCTAATAGCGCTGACCTTGCTTGGAGCCATAGGTTTCGGGGCTTATCTACTGCTGAAAAGCCTAATGAAGAAACAAAATGGTCACACGGCGCTGCCTCAACTCAAATCCAAATTAACTCTTAAGCTATTTGCGGTGGCCATGGTGGGTCTGTTGTCATTGATCCCACTTGGAATGATCCAGGATCTCAGCCAGGACAGAGAAAGCCTCTATCGCCAAGTGGTGCGTGAGATCGGCCATACCTGGGGCGATGCCCAAACCTTGGCCGGTCCGGTTTTGGTACTGCCATTTCGCTACGAAGTGATCTCCGACAGCAATATCGACGGCAAACAACACCGCAGTCGTCAGGTCTACAGCGATGAACTCTTGATCCTGCCCAAAGGCATGACGCTCGATGCCGGTCTTAAACATGAATTCCGCCATCGCGGCATCTATCAGTCACTCGTGTATCTGGGCCAAGTCAAAGGCCGGGCCGACTTCGAACTGCCTAAAATAAATATCCCAGGGCTACTCGGCTTTGATTATAACCAGGCCCGCTTGGTGTTCGGCGTTTCAGCCAACCAGGCTATTGAAACTGTCAGCCGTTTTAATCTGGCTGGTGAGCCAGGCATGCCCAGCTTGATGTCAGGTACAGGTCTGGATAACACAGGCGGCCTTAGCCGCGGCTTTCATCGCACCATAGCGCTTGATCCGAGCCAAGGAGAATACCAACTGACATTCCAGCTCAGCCTCAGAGGTTCTGAGGGCTTGGAGGTACTGCCACTGGCGGAACTGAGCCAGATAGATATCCATGCCGATTGGCCACATCCCAGTTTTCAGGGTTACCTGCCCGCCAGCCGTAATCTCAGCACTGAAGGTTTTGATGCCAACTGGCAGATAAGTCATCTGAGCCGCAACTTCCCTCAGGTGTTCCGCGCCAGTGATGGCCGGGATCTCACCGAGATCAGTGCCAGTGTCACCCTGTTCGAACCCGTGACTCACTACGGCAAGATAGAAAGGTCGCTCAAGTACGGCATACTCTTTATTTTGCTGACCTACATACTGCTGCTGATCTTCGAGCTGGGCAACAAGTCACGCCTCAGCGCAGTACAGTATCTGATGGTGGGTGGTGCCATGTGCCTCTTCTATCTATTACTGCTGTCGCTGTCGGAACACCTGCTGTTTTTAACCGCTTATCTGGTGGCAGCTACGGTTCCCCTGCTCAGCATTCCGCTGTATGTTGCCAGCGCCAGTGGTAGTCGGCGCCAAGGAGCGATAGTTGCCGCCATGTTGGCAAGTCTCTACGGTGTACTCTACTCCATACTCCAGCTGGAAGATTACGCCCTCTTGATGGGAACCGGATTGCTGGTACTGATAATGCTGATACTTATGTACCTCACCCGCCACCAACAAATCGAGGAGTAGTTCCCACTGGACTTAACCTAAGAGTTGAACCAAGCAGCAAATATGCAAAGGCGCTCAGATAAACGAATAAGCCCACGTTTACCTGAGCGCCTTTCAATTCAAAACATGAGCTTCATCAGTGACCTAGTATTGCCGTTATAACCCTGAACGAAAAATAGCCTAAAATCACAGTTCCCCAAGCGGCTGATTTACACCTAACATCCTCAGTGGTAAAAATTAAGCAGTAAAGCTACTTTCAACTCTCATTGAGGCATTAATGCTGGAGATTGTAATCATCAGATAATCAGTTAACTGACCTTCCAAGGCCGGTCTGATTATCAATGCGCGTAAATCAAAGGTGGACACTGACAAGTGCCCGCATGTTTTGCTCATGATGATTATCGAGTTTATCCAGTATGAATATATCCCGTCAGGAACAACGTACCCTGCACGTCCTCGCCAAAGGCGGACGCATTTGTTATTTCCGCGACACTTCAGGTCGCGTCACAGCCGTTGAATGTTATAGCCGCGAAGGGCTTGTTCTTTGCGACTGTACCCTCGCCATTTTCAAAAAGCTCAAAGCCAAAAAACTGATCAAATCTGTCAAAGGTCAGCCCTATCGCATAACCACGACCGGCTTGCACAATGTGCGCGCCCAACTGGACAACCGTTGAGGAAAGAAAGATGAATACACTATTTTCCCGTGACTATATCAACAGCAACATGATGGGTCCCAACGCCCTGCTGCTGGCCGAAGAAGTCTGCCGGTCACTGCAACTGTAACCAGGGATGCGGGTGCTGGACTTGGCCTGTGGCACAGGCATCACCTCCATCTATCTGGCAAAGGCCTTCAACCTCGAAGTCACCGCTATGGATCTTTGGATAGCGGCCGAAGACAATCAGGCAAGATTCAAGGCCGCAGGCGTGAAAGACAAGATCACGGCAGTGAACTTTGACGTAACCCAGATGCGGCCGGGACATGCCCCATTTGCAGAAAACAGTTTCGATGCTGTCTTGTCTATCGATGCCTACCACTACTTTGGTGCCAGTTCAGCGTTTTTTGACACCCACCTCGCCCCTTTTATCAAGCCGGGCGGCCAGGTCGCCATAGTGGTGCCCGGGCTGAAAAAGCCTTTTCCACTGCAGCAAAGCGTTGCCCCTGAGCTGACCCCCTGGTGGCAGCCTGGGATGAACTTTTTCACCGTCGACTGGTGGATGCAACTCTGGCAACAGAGCGCATTTTTACAGATGGAGCAGTGCGAAGAGAGCGGGCAGTGCACCCAGGCATGGCAGGAGTGGTTGGCATGCGACAACCCTTATGCCGTACGGGATCGCGAGATGATGGCCGCCGAAAACGGCCAGTGGTTCAACTTTACCAAAATGACAGGCCGCATACACAAGTAAGCTTTAGAAAAGCAAGGAAATGTATGAATATCAATAAGCTAATCAGCCAGCATTTGCCAATAAGGCTGTCGCCGAACGAAAGCAAAATTCCCTGGAATAATGCCGATTTCAGCCAGCGAATGCTGAAAAACCACCTCTGCCAGGAGCACGATTGGGCCAGTAGAAAACTGGCGGTGATTGAGCGCCAGGTGAATTGGCTCTACAGCCAACTGGCTCCTGGCGCACAAGTGCTGGATCTGGGTTGTGGCCCCGGCTTTTACACTCAATTGTTGGCAAAGCGCGGCTTTTGCTGCACCGGCGTCGACTTCTCACCAGCCTCTATAACCTACGCCCAACAACAAGCGCAGGCGGCTGGACTGAATATCGACTATCAACTGCAGGATGTCAGAAGCTACCGGCCGACCAAGAAGTTTGACTTCATCATGATGACCTTCGGTGAGCTGAATGTTTTCAGCGCAGCGGATGCCAAGAACTTACTCAAGCATTGTGCAAACTGGCTGATGCCGAATGGCAAGCTTGTTGTAGAAGTTCACAGCTTTGATGAAGTCAAACGGCAGGGACAGGCTGAGCCAAGCTGGCAAAGGCATTCACAGGGCCTATTTCTCGATGCTCCCCACTTGCTGCTGACGGAGCATGCTTGGGACGAGGCACTCCAAACCAGTTCCACACTGTTTTGGGTGATTGAAGAAAACGGCAAGGTGACGCGATTCGGCAGCCGGATGCAGGCTTGGCAAGATGAGGAATATCTGCAGTTGTTAAACGAGTGCGGCTTCAACAATATTCAGCGGATAGACACTGCAGTGCGGCCCAGCAGCAATACCTTTGAGGGCAAGCTCTACACCCTAATGGCATGCTCCAAGGCATGACCTGAGTCCGTTTGAAAGAGAAAGGTGCTCAGGTCTACGGGTACCTTCCTCTTTTTATTGTTATCAACACCAATACATTTCAGTAGCGCTTTCTAAGCAGCCTCAAGGCGTTGGCGGTTACCAACACAGTTGCGCCGGTATCGGCCATCACCGCCAGCCAGAGGCCGGTGATCCCCAGCAAGCTGGTCACCAGAAAAATCGCCTTCAGCCCCAGCGCCAAAGCTATGTTCTGGCGAATATTGCTCAGGGTTGCCCTGGCTAAGTGGATCATTGCTGCCACCCCTCCCAACTGATTATGGGTCAGGGCCGCATCGGCGGTTTCCAGCGCGGCATCGGTTCCGCCGCCCATAGCAATACCAATACTGGCTCGCTTCATTGCCGGGGCATCGTTAATTCCATCTCCTGTCATGGCCACATTACGGTGCTTGGCCAATGCCGCCACCTCAGAAACTTTATCTTCCGGCAGCAGCCCGGCGCGCCAATCGATGGCCAGCTCCTCGGCAATCGCCTTGGCGGTTCTTGGGTTGTCACCGGTCAGCATTATACTGTCGATACCGAGACGGCGTAGCTTGGCTATGGCTTCGGCGGCTTCGGCGCGCAGCTGATCCCTGAGGGCAATAATGGCCACAGGAAGAAGTAGCTCCCGCTCGGCATCACACAGTACCACCAGGGTTTGCCCCTGCTGTTCCAGTTCTGTGACGCGTTGCAGCAACTCAGGAGCTAGGTTTTGCAGCCTTGAAGGGGCCAACAGTCGCCAGTTTTGCGAATCGACTCGTCCTTCAACGCCCATCCCGGGTAAAGCCCGAATAGCTTCTGCGCCTGGCAATTCCAACCGCTGCTCTTTGGCATGATTGACTATCGCCAGTGCCAGGGGATGGTGTGAGCCCAATTCAATGGCGGCGGCCACCCTGAGCCACTTGGTCGCATCCTGCTCTGTGAGGCTCTCCACCAAGGTGACTTCAGGTTTACCTTCTGTGAGGGTGCCGGTCTTATCGAAGGCGACGGTATCGACATGTGCCAGTGCTTCCAATGCCGCGCCGCCCTTAATCAAGGCTCCCTGACGGGTTGCGGCCGCCAGCGCTGAGGTTACCGCCGCCGGCGTCGAAATCACCAAGGCGCAGGGGCAACCTATCAACAACAGTGTCAGGCCACGGTAGATCCATTGCTCCCAAGGTTCGGCGTACAGCAGAGGCGGCAACAGCACTGTCATCACGGCCAGCAGCATGATGGCTGGAGTATACCAGCGACTGAATTTGTCGATGAATCTCTCTATCGGTGCTCTCTGCCCTTCGGCCTCTTCAATCAAATGCAGGATGCGGTCTATGGCGTTACTGCCGGGCTCGGAGACAACTTGCATTTTTACCAGCCTGTCGGCTGCCAGGCAGCCGGCGGCGACCCGTTCGCCCTTAATCCTTTCGACCGGGATAGATTCTCCTGTCAGGGCACTTTCATCAAATGCCGCCAAGGCATCAAGCAGTTCGGCATCGGCCGGCAGGCGTGCCCCAGGCGCAACTTCTATAATATCGCCTGGGCGCAACTCTGATGCGGCCACCTCTTGCCTCTGGCCATCTTGCAACCTCAATGCCTTATCCGGCACCAATGCCATCAAGGCGCTGACTCCGGCGCGAGCGCGACCGGCCGCAAACGATTCGAGCTGCTCACCGAGCATAAACAGAAGCAACACCATGGCCGCCTCGGCCGTTTCGCCCAGCAACAAGGCACCTATGGCGGCAACAGTCATCAGGGTTTCAATGGCAAAAGGGGTGCCGCTGCGAATAAGGGCCCAGGCCTTGCGGGCAATAGGCAACAACCCCCAAACTGTAGCCAGAGTGAACAGACTGGTGCTGATACTCGCAGGCGCCAGAGCCGCCAGCAACATTAACAGTGCCAGTGACAAAGGTTGCCAGTATTTGGGTTGCCAGTATTTGCCAAGCCGGCTCGCCGAGCCGGGTTTTGGGCCTTCCTTACCTGCTTGGGTCTGCTGCTTAAGCTTAAAGCCGGCCGCAGACACAGCATCGACTATGCCTTGGGGTGAAACGCCGGGCGTCAGTTCCACCAGCAGCTTTTCGGTGGCAAATACCACCCTGGCGCTGCAAACACCGCTCACCCTGGAAACCGCAGTCTCGACTTTACGGGCACAGCTGGCACAATCCATACCGAGGATTTGCCACTGATGCTGCTCGCCTTGAGCAAGCCGGACAGTGTTTATTTCGGTAGCAGAGTCGGCCTGATGGGACTCATGATGATCATGGCAACAAGCTGAATAACAGCCAGAATGCTCGTTGGAATGACCAACGGCATTACCGGCTATCTGGCTATCTGTGCAATTTGCCGGGTCCTTAGCCCCCGCCTTCACTGTCTCGGGAGTAGATTTGGGATCACAACAGGAATGACTCATAACTGTGCCTCGCGCTATGGCTCAAATGATGCCGCGGAACTCAAATGTGACTATCCGGGCCGTTTGCTATTGCCAAGGAGTGTAAAGCTTGGAGTAAGCTCCAGAGTCAAGCAGCTGGACCAAAGTATTTGCCCGGCCTACAAGCCACTATCAATTAACCAGCCATAATCACCGTGCCGTCCTAGCCTATAACGGCGCCGATTGTCCCATTTACCGCCATCAGTGTTGCGCTTGACAGTCAACCGTCTTCCACCAAAAATGCGCCGGGGATTTGAAGATACAGGCGCTGTTTCACCACAAAGCAACATACTGAAAGAGGCTCAGAAAAATACTGGAAGACACTGCATTGCAAGTCATCTTCAACACAGAGCAAAGAACAGATGGCGCAACTTATGCCTCTGATATTGGTTAAGTCAACTATTTCAGGGTTAAGTAAGCAGGCCCTAACTCCCTGTCAACGCCAGCTTAAGATTGAAGCCTGGTGGCGACTGCGGTTAACATAGTCGGTCGATTTTTCTTTTTTATGATCCTGAGGGAGCCCAAGTTGTCCTTGATCCGAGGTTGTCTTGCCTTTAGCGGCTATGTTATCAACACCCTGTTTTGGAGCCTGCCAATTCTACTGGGCAGCCTGTTAAAACTGCTTCCCATTAAGCCGTTGCAACGCCTATGCAGCCACTTTCTGGACATCTGTGCCAGCGCCTGGATCAGTGTTAACGGCGGCATAGAAAAGCTGTTTCATCCGCTGAAGATGCATATAGATGAGCTTCCGGAGCTATCAGAGCAGGAGTGGTATATGGTGGTAGCCAACCACCAGAGCTGGGTCGATATTCTGATCCTGCAGCGACTGCTTAATCGGCGGATCCCTTTTCTCAAGTTCTTCCTGAAAAAAGAGCTGATTTACGTCCCGGTACTTGGGCTGGCTTGGTGGGCGCTGGATTTCCCCTTTATGCGACGTTACAGCACGGCCGAGTTGAAAAAGAACCCCAAACTCAGGGGCAAAGACATTGAAATTACCCGTAAGGCCTGTGCCAAGTTCAAGCACAAGCCGGTGAGCGTGATGAACTTTGTCGAAGGTACCCGCTTTCAGCCCAGCAAGCACCAGAAGCAAAACTCACCGTTCAAACACCTGCTAAGACCCAAGGCCGGCGGCATGGCCTTTGCGTTGTCGGCCATGGGCGAACAGATCCATAAACTGGTGGATGTCACCATCTACTACCCCGGCAAGATCCCCAGTTTTTGGGACTATATCAGCGGCCGTCTACCTGAGGTTTACCTCCACTTGGAGGTCAAGGAGATAGACCCGGGGATGCGAGGTGACTACGCCAATGATCGCCAGTTCAAACAAGCCTTCCAGGAGCGGCTGAACGCCCTCTGGCAGCACAAGGATGAAGTGTTGGAGCGACTGGCCGCCAAGGCAAACCATTCTCAAGGGGACTCCTGATGTTACACTTCCTGCCCGGGCCAGTGCTGTTTATTCTCAGCCTGAGCCTGCTGATCATTAACACCGCCGTTTGGGGCTCGCTGGTGTGTATCGGCGGCCTGTTCAAATTGTTGCTGCCCTGGAAGAGTGGCCGTATCGCCATGACCCGGTTAATGAACCGTTTCATGTGGGCCTGGGCCAGTTGCAATGGCGGTATACTGCACCTGATAGCCAAGGTCGAATGGGATGTGCAGGGGCTTGAAAGCCTCAAGCCGGATGGTTGGTATCTACTGATCAGTAACCACCTCAGTGGCTTTGATATTGCCGCGCAGACTTATATCCTGCGCAACAACATTCCCATGCTGAAGTTCTTTCTCAAGAAAGAGCTGCTGTATGTTCCCATCATGGGCCTGGGTTGCTGGGCGCTGGACATGCCCTTTATGAACCGTACCAGCCCGGAAAAGCTGAAGAAGAACCCCAAGCTCAGGGGCAAGGATCTGCAAACAACCCGGCGCTCCTGTGAAAAGTTCAAAGACTTGCCCACTTCCATCATCAACTATGTGGAAGGCAGTCGCTTCACCGAAGACAAACGACAAAGGCAAAAATCCCCCTACAAACACCTGCTGCGGCCAAAAGCCGGTGGCATCGCCTTTACCCTGTCGGCCATGGGCGAGCAATTTGATGCCTTGTTGAACGTGACTGTGGTTTATCCCGATGCTCCCAAGGATATTCTCGGTGCAGTGATGCAGGGTAAAGTGCACAAAATAGTGGTGCGAATTGAGGCTCTGCCTGTGCCGCAGGTGGATTCTGTTCGCTACTTCAGCGAACCAGAGTACAGGGTCGAGTTTCAGCGTTGGCTCAATGACATCTGGCAACAAAAGGATGCCCAAATCGATCAACTACTGGCCGAATACCAACCTGCCGACGACTACCGTAAGCTGGCACAAAAAAGCCACTGACAGTGATTGTCGAAGACAAAGCAATGCCGGGTCTAAGCCCGGCATTGTTATTTTAAAACTGAGTATTTCGACTCAAGCACTTTTATCGCATTCAGTCAGATACTTCTCAACGGCGTCCAACTCAAACTCGCTGAACACTTGAATGCCATGGCGCATCAGCAAGGCGGCGGTCACGCCGTCGCCCTCTATGAGTTGGCGGGAGAAACTGCCATCGTAAACCCGGCCTTTGCCACAGGAAGGACTGCGGGCCTTGAGAATGGCAGCAACCACTTGCTGTTGCTGTGCCTTGGCCAGTGCCAACTCGGCGCCTAGCTCAAAGGCCTCGGTCACGTCCTCACCGTCACAGGTCAGCACTCGTCCCTGTATCTGTTCGGCCGGTGCTCTGGGTGTCGGCAAGCCACCGGCGCACTCGGGGCAGAAAGGCACCAGCCGTCCTTGGGCCTGCCATAGCTGCACTCTGGCATCATTGAGCAGGTTATGGCCACCGTCATAGCGTACCTCTTGCCCCAATAAACAGGCGCTTATCAATATCCGATTCGGTTTTGCTGTGCTGATGATTTCTGCGCTCATACTTTTTTCACTCTTGTCATTCTTGCCTCTCTCATCACTCGGACGACTCTCCCTATTCAACGTCCCACAGTCAGGAAAACACTGTTACGGATACCAAGCTTCCCCCTCTTTTCCTTGTCTGCCGCTGACAAGGAGCATTCTATCAGTCGCCCATTAAGAAAACTGTTTAAAACAAGATTGTCGACAATAGTTGCAATGGCAAGTGTAAACCCATGCTAACAGCAAGTTTTAAAATAATAGCTAAGGCTTTGTTTAGTAAAAACTTAAAGAGCAAATACCACAAAATATTAGACTTACGTCTAGGTAAGCAGATTGTTGACAATGACCTGGATCACATCTAATGTCGAACCATAGTCAACAATCGAGCAAAACTTAACCAGTGACTCAGGCACCTGTGTTGGACAAAAACAGCGTCGATAAAACCACTTCGGAGAAGAGCAGTACCCTGGTGGATCAGATTCTGGTGCAAATTCAAACCAGCATCATCAAGGGTGAGCTGGCCCCCGGCAGCAAGATCAACGAACAGGCGCTGGCACTCAAGTACGGTATCAGCCGCGGTCCAACCCGCGAGGCCTTGCAGATCCTCGAGCGTCAGCGCTTGGTAGTACGCATCCCCCATGTGGGCGCCAGAGTCGCCGCCATGACAGTGGCCGAGCTCAACGACCTCTACGAGCTGCGCAGCACGCTGGAAGCCATGGCCTGTGAACTGGCCGCCAAACGGATAACCGATGAGCAGCTCAGCCAGTTGTGGCAACTACTGGCCCGTCAGGAAGCGGCGCTGGCAGAAGGCGATACCTATTTTCAGGAAGAGGGTGATGTGGACTTTCACTACCAGATCATCCGCGCCAGCGGTAACAAGCACCTGCAAGAAACCCTGATCGGCGGCTTGTATCACCTACTGAGAATGTATCGCTATCAATGCACCAATAAGAACCGCCCGGTCAAAGCCATCGCCGAGCACAGACGCATAGTCGAAGCCATAGCCCAGCGCGATGCCGAACTGGCCGGCTTGCTGATGCGCCGTCATATCGAACAGGGACGGCGCAATACCGAACTCAGACTCAAACAGCTTCAGGCGGAGCATGCCGCCCTGGACTCAATATAAGGAAGCAAACAGATGACTCGCAGCGCAGGACTCAGATTCCGCCAGGCTCTGGCCAAGGCCAAGCCACTTCAAATCGTGGGAACCACCAATGCCTATTTCGCCCTGATGGCCGAGCAATCCGGTGTTCAGGCCCTGTACCTTTCCGGTGCCGGTGTCGCCAACGCCTCTTACGGCCTGCCGGATCTCGGCATGACCTCAATGAACGATGTACTGATCGATGCCGGCCGCATCACATCGGCCACCGAACTGCCGCTGCTGGTCGACATAGACACTGGCTGGGGCGGCGCCTTCAACATTGCCCGCACCATCAAGGAGTTTGAAAAGGCCGGTGTCGCCGCCGTGCATATGGAAGATCAGGTGTCACAGAAGCGCTGTGGTCACAGACCCAACAAGGCCGTGGTCAGCACCGAAGAGATGGTTGACCGTATCAAGGCTGCCGTGGATGCCCGCACAGATGAGAACTTCGTCATCATGGCCCGCACAGACGCGGTTGCCGTGGAAGGACTGGATGCCGGTATCGAACGCGCCCAGGCCTATATCGAGGCAGGGGCCGACATGATCTTTGCCGAGGCGCTGACCGAGCTGGATCAGTACCGTCGATTCAAGGCGGCCGTCAACGCCCCAATCCTGGCCAACATGACCGAATTCGGCAAGACAGAACTGTTCAACAAGGAACAACTGGCCGAAGCCGGAGCCGACATGGTGCTCTACCCACTGAGCACCTTCCGCGCCGCCAACCTGGCCGCCCTGAAAGTGATGCAGGCACTGATGGCCGACGGTCATCAACGCAATGTGGTCGATGCCATGCAAACCCGCGAAGAGCTGTATAAGTTCCTCGGCTACCACCACTACGAAACCAAGCTCGATGAGCTGTTCAGCCAAAAGTAACGGCTGGATCCAGGGATGATTGACCGGCGCAGATGCGCCGGTTACAGGGTTTGCCCATGAAACACCCGGGGTTGCCACCCTACACAGCGCCCCAGAGCGCTGAAAAAGGCAACCGCATACCAGACCAGCCATGGCTGGCCAACAAAATTGACAAGAGTGTAACGGAAGAGGGAATGCATTATGACTGACAAGAAACTGAGCGGCGCCGGATTACGCGGCCAAAGCGCAGGCGAAACTTCACTGAGCACAGTCGGTAAGTCCGGCTCAGGCCTGACCTACCGCGGCTATGACGTCAAAGATCTGGCCGAAAACGTCAGCTTCGAGGAAGTGGCCTACCTGATCCTCTACGGCGAACTGCCCACCGAAACGCAACTGGCGGCCTATCGTCAGAAACTCAAAGGCATGCGCGGCCTGCCACAGGCACTGAAAGAGGTGCTGGAGCGGATCCCGGCCGATGCCCATCCTATGGACGTTATGCGTACCGGTTGCTCCATGCTGGGTAACCTGGAAACCGAAAAAGATTTCTCCGAGCAGAGTGAAGTGGCCGACCGTCTGCTGGCGGCATTTCCTTCCATCATCTGTTACTGGTATCGCTACAGCCATGACGGCGTGCGTATAGACACAGAAACCCATGACGACCAGATAGGCGCCCACTTCCTGCACCTGCTGCACGGCGAAGCTCCATCTGCCCTGCATGCCCGGGTTATGGATGTGTCACTGATCCTCTACGCCGAGCACGAATTCAACGCCTCTACCTTCACCGCCCGGGTTTGCGCCTCTACCCTGTCTGACATGCATTCCTGCATCACGGGCGCCATTGGCTCACTGCGCGGCCCTCTGCACGGCGGCGCCAACGAGGCGGCGATGGAGCTGATTCAGGATATGCGCGATGAAGACCATGCCCGCGAAGTGCTCAAGGGCAAGCTGGAGCGCAAAGAGAAGATCATGGGCTTTGGTCACGCCATCTACCGCGAGTCAGACCCCCGCAACGTGATCATCAAAGAGTGGTCGGAAAAGCTGGCGCAAGAATACGGTGATGATCGCCTCTATCGCGTTTCTGTCGCCTGTGAAGCCCTGATGTGGGAAGAGAAGAAACTCTTCTGTAACGCCGACTTCTTCCACGCCAGTGCCTATCACTTCATGGGGATCCCCACCAAGCTGTTTACCCCCATCTTCGTTTGCTCCCGCCTCACCGGCTGGGCCGCGCACGTGATGGAGCAACGCGCCAACAACCGCATTATCCGCCCGAGTGCCGATTATGTTGGGGTTGAGCCACGCAAGGTGACGCCTCTCAGCGAGCGTTGATCCCGGCGGTGGCCAAAGGGCCGCCAGATGAATGAGCAAGAGCGGGCACCCAATTAAGCAGGGGCCCGGCTCTTTTTGCAGTTGCTTCTCAGTGGACAGAACTCATGAATACCAATTACCGAATTCCCCTGCCCGGCACCAGCCTCGAGTATTTCGATACCCGCGCCGCAGTCGAGGCCATCAGCCCCGGAGCCTATGCCAAATTGCCCTACACCTCACGGGTGTTGGCCGAAAACCTGGTACGCCGCGCCGAGCCCGGCAGGCTCAACGACTTCCTCGAACAGATTATCGAACGCAAACGGGATCTGGACTTCCCCTGGTTCCCGGCGCGGGTGGTGTGTCACGACATTCTCGGCCAAACAGCACTGGTTGACTTGGCCGGTCTGCGTGATGCCATCGCCGACAAGGGTGGCGATCCGGCCAAGGTTAACCCTGTGGTGCCGACCCAGCTGATTGTGGATCACTCTCTGGCGGTGGAACACCCCGGCTTTGAAGCGGATGCCTTCGAGAAAAACCGCGCCGTTGAAGACAGACGCAACGAAGACAGATTCCACTTTATCAACTGGACCAAGACGGCCTTTAAAAACGTCGATGTGATCCCGCCCGGCAACGGCATCATGCACCAAATCAACCTGGAGAAAATGTCCCCCGTGGTCCAGAGCCGCGACGGCGTAGCCTTCCCTGACACCTGTGTCGGCACCGACAGCCACACGCCACACGTGGATGCCCTCGGGGTGATCGCCATAGGCGTGGGTGGTCTGGAAGCCGAAAGCGTGATGCTCGGCCGTGCCTCCTGGATGCGCCTGCCGGACATAGTCGGCGTCAAGCTGACCGGCAAGGCCGCTCCCGGCATTACCGCCACGGATATAGTGCTGGCGCTGACCGAATTCCTGCGTAAAGAGCGGGTGGTGGGTGCCTATCTGGAATTCTTCGGTGAAGGCGCCGCCAGCCTGACCCTGGGTGACAGGGCAACCATCTCCAACATGACTCCCGAATATGGCGCCACTGCCGCCATGTTCTATATCGATCAGCAAACCATAGATTATCTGCGCCTCACCGGCCGTGATGACGAGCAGGTGGCGCTGGTGGAGAACTATGCCAAGACCACGGGTCTGTGGGCTGACAGCCTCGAAGGCGCCGAATATGAACGGGTGCTGGAGTTCGATCTCTCCTCCGTGGTGCGCAACATGGCCGGTCCTTCCAACCCGCATGCCCGTTTGGCCACCAGCGACTTGGCCGCCAAAGGCATTGCCGGCAAGGTAGAGCAGCAAGAAGGCCTGATGCCGGACGGCGCTGTGATCATTGCCGCCATCACCAGCTGTACCAACACCAGTAACCCACGCAACGTGATTGCCGCCGGTCTTATCGCCCGCAACGCAGTGGAAAAAGGCCTGGTACGCAAGCCTTGGGTCAAAACCTCTCTGGCACCCGGTTCCAAGGCGGTGGACCTCTATCTGCGCGAGGCAGGGCTATTGCCTTACCTGGAACAACTGGGCTTTGGCATAGTCGCCTTCGCCTGTACCACATGTAACGGCATGAGCGGCGCGCTCGATCCCAAAATCCAGCAGGAAGTGATCGACAGAGATCTGTACGCCACCGCGGTATTGTCCGGTAACCGTAACTTCGATGGCCGAATCCACCCTTATGCCAAGCAGGCATTCCTGGCCTCGCCACCTTTGGTTGTGGCCTACGCCATTGCAGGGACTGTGCGTTTCGACATAGAGAAAGACCCACTCGGCACAGATCAGAACGGCAACGCCGTAACCCTCAAGGACATCTGGCCCAGCGACGAAGAGATAGATGCCATCGTCAAGTCGTCGGTCAAGCCGGAGCAGTTCCGCAAGGTGTATGAGCCCATGTTCAATATCGCCGTGGAATACGGTGATGGGGTCGACCCTCTGTATGACTGGCGCCCAATGAGCACCTATATCCGTCGCCCACCCTACTGGGAAGGCGCCTTGGCCGGTGAACGTGCGCTCAAGGGGATGCGGCCACTGGCGGTACTGGGTGACAACATCACCACAGATCACCTGTCGCCATCGAACGCCATTCTGCCATCCAGCGCCGCCGGTGAATACCTGGCCAAGATGGGCTTGCCGGAGGAAGACTTCAACTCCTACGCCACCCACAGGGGTGACCATCTGACGGCCCAACGGGCCACCTTTGCCAATCCCAAACTGTTCAACGAAATGGTCAAGGACGACAGCGGCAAGGTGATCCAGGGCTCGCTGGCCCGTATCGAGCCCGAAGGGCAACAGGTACGCATGTGGGAAGCGATAGAAACCTACATGGAGCGCAAGCAACCCCTGTGCATCATAGCCGGTAAAGACTATGGCCAGGGCTCCAGCCGAGACTGGGCCGCCAAGGGCGTGCGTCTGGCCGGAGTCGAGGCCATTGTGGCCGAAGGCTTCGAGCGCATTCACCGAACCAACTTGATAGGCATGGGCGTGTTGCCGCTGGAGTTTTTCCCGGGGACCGACAGGCTGACTCTGGGCATAGACGGCACAGAAACCTTCGACGTTCTCGGCGAGCGCACTCCCGGTGCCACTCTGACCCTGTTGCTGCATCGCAGCAATGGCGAAACGGTGGAAGTACCTGTGCGCTGCCGCCTGGATACCGCCGAAGAAGTGACCATCTATGAAGCCGGTGGTGTGCTGCAGCGTTTCGCGCAGGACTTCTTGCAGGGCAATGTTTAAGCCGGCCCTTGATGCGTGACCAAGTCGGCCATAGCCAAGGTTATGGCCGACTGATAAAAATATTTATCTCAAAGGATCCAATGCCATGGCATTTAAACCACAGATAAAAATTCCCGCCACCTATATGCGCGGCGGCACCAGTAAGGGGGTGTTCTTCCGCCTGGACGATCTACCCGAGACGGCCAGAGTGCCCGGCCCGGCCCGCGATGCCTTGTTGATGCGAGTCATCGGCAGCCCGGACCCCTACGGCAAACACACAGACGGTATGGGCGGCGCGACCTCGAGTACCAGCAAATGCGTGATCATGAATGCCAGCCAGGTTCCCGGCCACGACGTGGACTACCTCTATGGTCAGATCTCCATAGATAAGCCCTTCGTCGACTGGAGCGGCAACTGCGGCAACCTTTCCACCGCGGCCGGCGCCTTTGCCCTGCATGCCGGTCTGGTGGCCCCGGAACGGGTACCGGAAAACGGCATCTGCGAAGTGCGGATTTGGCAGGCCAATATTGGCAAGACCATTATCGCCAAGGTGCCGGTCAGCGCCGGTGAAGTGCAGGAAACCGGTGACTTTGAGCTCGACGGTGTCACCTTCCCCGCCGCCGAAATTGTGCTGGAATTTATCGACCCCGCCGATGATGGAGAAGACGGCGGTGCCATGTTCCCTACCGGCAAGCTGGTGGATGAGCTGACGGTTCCCACCCAAGTACACCCCAGTGGCAAAATTCAGGCAACGCTAATCAATGCCGGGATCCCGACCATTTTCGTCAATGCCGCCGATCTCGGCTATCAAGGTACCGAACTACAGCCGGAGATCAACGGCGATCCCGAGGCGCTCGCTCGCTTTGAGCTGCTTAGGGCACACGGCGCGCTGGCAATGGGGTTGATTAAGGAGCTATCCGAAGCCGAAACCCGCCAACACACTCCCAAGGTAGCGTTTGTGGCCAAACCGCAGGCGCATCAGGTTTCCAGTGGCAAACAGTTGGCCGAAACCGATGTAGACCTCCTGGTTCGCGCTCTGTCGATGGGTAAATTGCACCACGCCATGATGGGCACGGCGGCAGTGGCCATAGGCACGGCCGCAGCTATCCCGGGCACCCTGGTTAACCTGGCAGCCGGCGGCGGTGAGCGCAGCTCGGTACGCTTCGGCCACCCATCTGGCACTTTGAAAGTCGGCGCCGAGGCCGAATTCAAGGACGGCCAATGGCAGGTGACCAAGGCCATCATGAGTCGCTCGGCGCGCATTCTGATGGAAGGTCAGGTCCGGATCCCGGACCGCGGCTGCTGAAATTCAGTTGAGCTTTAGCTCAAGGCAATCCCCCCTGTTAAGTAATTGATTGCCGCTTCCCTTTTGTAAAGGCTCCGCTTCCTCCCTTCCGGCGGGGCCTTTTTTCATTCCAATTTGCAACCATGCAATATAAAGTTTGCCAAACAGAGAAAAGAAATCTGTTATAAGTAATACCATTCTGTATTAGGAGTTTACTGACTCTGCGAGACTGATGGATGTTTATACAAGGCAAACATTGGAAGGAAGCAGAAGATAGGTCAACATTGGCCTGCACAGTTTCAATAATGCCTTGAAACGCCTGTCAGCCCTCCCCCATAGAGAATGGTTACATTATCACTAACCCAAGCCACCAAAGAAGAGGGATTCTTGTCGCGGATCTGTTGCTTACTCGCCGCTCTGCTGTTATCTGTCAGCCTGTTTGAGCTCAGGGCTGAACCTGTGCCCCAGCTCAAATTTCAGCATGTCAGCAGCATGAATGGCCTTAACCAGAACAGCATCACCAGCCTCTACCAGGACAAGGCCGGTATCTTGTGGATTGGCACCCAGGATGGCTTACA
Organism: Shewanella sp. ECSMB14102; assembly: GCF_000813075.1. Lineage (NCBI taxonomy): Bacteria > Pseudomonadati > Pseudomonadota > Gammaproteobacteria > Alteromonadales > Shewanellaceae > Shewanella > Shewanella sp. ECSMB14102. The sequence goes on along the minus strand of NZ_JWGX01000045.1, from coordinate 23,928 downwards.
CAGTTACAACGGCATCGACTTTACCCTGTTTCAGCATGACCCCTACCACAGCCAGACATTGTCGGATAATCATGTCACCGACATACTACAGGATGGCCAGGGACAACTTTGGGTAGGCACCTTCAATGGCGGCTTGAACCGCCTGGATCTACAAACAGGCGTATTCACTTCCATTGGCCGCGACCAGGGGCTCAGCAGCAAAAAAATTAACCGCCTGGCTCTGGTGGGAGACACACTCTGGATCGGTAGCGGCAACGGACTCTACGCCCTGGATACTGACAGCGACGAGTTGCATGAGCTGTCACTGAGGCAAAATATCAGCACAGATATCCAAGTGCTGACCCCCATAGGAAAAGATGCCTTGCTGATTGGCAGCCAGAGTGATGGTTTGCTGCTTTTGCGTAATGAAGGACTCAAGCCCCTGCCCTTACCCGATGCCGAACATGGACATCCGGTACAGGCGCGCCAAAGCGAAGATGGCGCCCTGTGGCTGGCAATTGATGACGCACTCTGGCGTTATCCGCCGGGTTTGAACAACCCAGAGCTTATCTATCGTTTACCCAAACCCAATCGGGGCATTCTCGAATTTATCTTCGACAACAGAGGTGACATCTGGCTTGGTGGGCAACAGACAGGACTTATCCAACTACAGCTTAAAGAAGGTCAGTGGCAAGCCAGACACTATCGCTATGACCCATCGGATCCCAACAGCCTCAGTGATAATGATGTCTACAGCCTGCTGCAGGACAATAACGGGATCTTGTGGATTGGCAGCCTGTTTTCCGGCATAGACAAGGTGAACCTGGCCCGGCAATACTTCAAGCATATCTACAACAATCAACAACCCTTGGAGCGTCAGCGGGACAATAATATCCGCGCTATATTCCGCGCTAAAGACGGCCTGCTATATTTGGGCACAGATAGGGCCGGCTTATTTCATATAACGGCCGATGGCCGCTTTGTTTCCCACCACAATCAGCTTGCCAAGCTGCTCGGCCAGGATGAATCCTTTTTGGATCTCACCGTGAGTGCGATTGCCCAAGACAGTCACCAAAGATTGTGGCTGGCCAGCAGTGGCGGCTTGATAAGCCTGAACAACAGCGGCGAAATGCAGCTCTATCGTCCTCCGGGTAACAAACCCGCTATTCGTGATTTGCTCATCAGTCCAGATGAGCATATCTGGCTCGGTGTCGGCAACACCCTATACCATTTCAACCCGGAAACCAGGGGATTCCAAGCTCACTTTGTCAACGAGTATCTTGAAGATGGCCCACAAGAGCAAATGATCCTCAGTCTGACCACAGCCAATAACGGCATCTGGGTCGGTACTACCAACGGAGCTTATTGGCTGCAACCTGACACAGGTCAACAGCAGATCATCCGCGGTGATCGTCTGGTCAATCCCATGGTGCGGGACATACTCAAAGACAGAGACGGCAACATCTGGTTTGCTACTCACGGCGGTCTCAGCCGCTTGCGTCAAGGTGAGCTGCAGCACTTCGACCGTAATCAGGGATTACCGGGCAACACCGTCTATGCCATTGAACAAGACGAGAGTGGCGACTTCTGGTTCAGCAGTAATTCAGGGATCAGTCGCTTTGCCGTAGACAAGGAAAAGGTGCTGACTTTCAATGAACATGAAGGATTACAGGCGTTGGAGTTCAACGGCAATGTCAGTTGGCAGGATACGGATGGCAGTATCTGGTTTGGTGGCATCAATGGATTGAACCATTTCTACCCTCAACAAGTCCCCAAAGTTCGTAAACAACCTAAACTGGCCCTGGCAGGTTACCGCATGGGCAACAGCTATTTCCCACGGCTGGATCTTGGTCACGTTCCCGAATTGACGATTCCTTACAGCGAGCAGTTGGTAAGCTTTGAGATCTCAGCACTGGATTTTGCCTATCCCCAACGCCACAGATTCAGCTTTTTTCTTGAAGGCTGGGACAAAAGCTGGCACCCGGCCCAGTCGCTGCACGAAATCAGCTATACCAACTTGGCGCCTGGCAACTATCGGCTGTTTGTCCGCCATCAGTTACAACACAACCCTGAAGGACAAGAACAGCTACTGCTAAAACTCACGGTACCGGCCCCCTTTTACCGCACCACTCAGGCGTATCTGTTTTACCTGACACTGACACTGATACTGTTTAGCCTCTGGCTAAGACATTTCCTTGCTCAACGCCGCCTCGAACAGCAAACCCAGTCCAACATTCAACTTTCCGAAGAAAGGCTGAAACTGGCGCTATGGGGCTCGGGTGACCGCATGTGGGACTGGCAGCTGGAAGATGATCGCTTCTTCGTTACCGGCCCCAAACAAGGCTCGGAAGCACCGGCGGAAACCAACGCCAGTAGGCAGATGGCACTGGTGCATCCCGATGACAGGCCCCAGGTTCAAGCGGCACTGGAGAGCTACCTGCAGGGAGATACCGAATTCTTCGAGGCCGAGTATCGTATCAAACTCACCGACGCCAACTGGAGCTGGGTGTTGGATCGCGGCAAGATCGTCGAGCGCGACCGTAGCGGCAAGCCATTGCGCCTGGCAGGCACTTTCACAGATATCAGTATGCGCCGCGGTCAGGAAGAGGCGCTGCGACTATCATCCCAGGTACTGGAAAGCATGAATGAGTCTGTGGTGGTTTGCGATCTCAACTACCGCATCATCTCGGTCAATCCGGCATTTTGCAGCACAACAGGCTTCAGCGAACAGCAGATCGCCTGTAAGCCTTTCCTGTTCCTGACCCGTGGCCTCTATGACAGAAGCTTCTATCAACAGATAGAGCATCAATTGCTGAACCAAAAACACTGGTCCGGTGAAGTGCAGATCCGCACCCACTGCAAGCAGCCGCTGCTGGTGTGGATGGAAGTCAATCAGGTGCTCAACAGCCAGGGCGAAGCCAGCCATTTCGTGGTGGTATTTACCGATATCACAGACCGCAAACAGGCCGAGGAAGATCTGCGCCTGTTGGCCAACTATGATCAGCTCACAGGCCTGCCCAATCGCACTCTGTTCCAGGACAGGTTGGATCATGCCCTGCGCCAGGCGCACCGTAACCGTAACTTGGTCGCCCTGCTGTTCCTGGATCTGGACAGATTCAAACACATTAACGATTCTTTGGGCCATCATGTGGGCGATCAACTGCTGAAAGCAGTTTCCTCCAGACTGACCCAAGCGATAAGAGATGGGGATACTGTTGCCCGTCTGGGTGGTGATGAGTTCATCATCATTCTCGAAGGGCTGCAAAAAACCGAGGCGGCGACCGTCATCGCCGAAAAACTGCTGGCGGTGTTTGATCGCCCCTTCTCACTGGAGAACTTCAGTCTCAATGTTTCACCATCCATAGGCATCAGCCTCTATCCGGATGATGCCGAAGATGCGCTGGAGCTGCTGAAGTTTGCCGACACCGCCATGTACCATGCCAAGTCACTGGGACGCAATAACTTCCAGTTCTATACAGCTAAACTCAACGCCTATGCGGTGCGCCATGTGCAGCTGGAAGCCGGGCTGAAACAGGCGCTGGAACGCGATGAATTCTACCTGCTGTATCAACCCAAATTCTGCGTCCATAGCGGCAAACTCACCGGCATGGAAGCCCTGCTGCGTTGGGAAAGCCAGGAGCTTGGGCCTATTTCTCCGGCAGAGTTTATTCCGCTGGCCGAGGAAACCGGCCAGATCAACGCCATAGGTCAGTGGGTACTGCTGAGTGTCTGCAGTCAACTGGAGCGCTGGCAGAATCAAGGGCTGAAAGCAGTTCCGATAGCGATCAATCTCTCTGCCAAACAGCTGCAGTCAGACATTATTTCCAGCATAGAAGTGGCTCTTGCCATGCATGGTCTGGCCGCTGATCTACTTGAGATTGAACTGACAGAGTCAGCGGTGATGCAACAACCATTGGAATCGGTGGAAATACTCAATCAACTGAAAGGGCTGGGATTAAGCCTGGCGGTCGATGATTTCGGTACCGGCTACTCCAGTCTGGCCTATCTCAAGCGTTTCCCGCTGGATACCTTAAAAATTGACCGTGAGTTTGTCCGCGATATCACCAAAGATCCTGACGATGCCGCCATTACCAGCGCCATCATAGTACTGGCTCACAGCCTGGAGTTACAGGTGGTGGCCGAAGGGGTTGAAACCCAGGCCCAGCTTAACTTCCTCGCCGCCCAGGGCTGCGATCAGGCCCAGGGCTTCCTGTTGGGACGCCCGATGACAGAAGTGCAAGCACAAGCCTTACTCAGCCGAAAATAAAATCAGCTCGTAAAAAACGCGGCTCAAATGGCCGCGTTTTTGATTAATAGTGGGGTTATTGGCTTATGCCTTTTCCAGCCTGGGCACTTTGCAGACCCAGCCTTGTGGGCCTTGTCTGTGCCCTTTCTGGATTTCGGTGAAGACCTTATAGATGCGGCTGACATGTTCACCCACCTTACCGTCACCAACGGTGACCACCCGGCCATCTTCAAAAATGTAGGAGCCGACCGGAGAAACCACGGCTGCTGTGCCGAAACCACCGGCTTCGATAATCTCGCCCGACTCGACACCGGCGATAAAATCGTCCAGCTTGACCTGCTCCTGGCGGACATCACAGCCAAGCAGTGGCGCCAGCTCAATAATAGACTGAGAGGTGATCGACTTGAGAATGGTATCGGTAAACTCAGGGATGATCACTGTGCCATCCTTGAGAATATGGAAGTGATTCATCGCCCCGGCTTCTTCGATATATTCATTGGTCGAGTCCAGATACAGCACCTGGGAAGCACCGTGAGCCGCAGCCGCCTTACCGGCACGCAGGGAAGCGGCATAGTTGCCGGCAGCCTTGGAGGCACCGGTACCGCCGGATACTGCACGGTGGAATTCTTTACTGATCAGCAGGCGAATGGCGTTGAGGCTCTCACCATAGTAGGCACCGCTGGGGCTCATCACCACACAGAAGGTGTAGCGGTTAGCCGGGCTGACTGACAATCTGTCTTCGGTGGCAAAAATAAAGGGCCGGATATAGAGGCAAGCCCCTTCCTGCATAGGGAACCAGAGACGGTCGACATCGATAAGAGCGTTGATCGCCTTAAGCTGCATGGCTTCATCAATGTTGGGAATACAGACGATATCGGCAGAGCGGTTCATGCGTTCGGCATTCTTGTTGAGACGGAAGGTATAAATCTCACCGTCTTCATGCATAAAGGCCTTGGCGCCTTCAAAAATACTCTGGCCATAATGCAGTGCCATAGCGCCGGGAGCCATCTCAAACGGACCATAGGGGACAATACGGGGATCCCGCCACTCGCCATCATAATAATCCATCATGAACATATGGTCGGTGCGCAGACGACCAAAGCCAACATTACCTTCAGGACAAAACTGCTCTGAGCGACGCTCTGCGGCGGGCTTTAACTGATACTTGATTTCCATTGCTTACCACCTTGACTATTGTTCAAGCAGACTAGGGAGCACCCGGAATAATGTCAAGAGGACCAAGGTCTGCGGCCAATCAGAGTTCTGTAAAAATTACTGTAAAAAGTAAGGTAAAATTTTGCCATCAAATATCGGCCAACTCCCCCTGAGGTGGTAAGTGGGAAAAATCACCGCCCTCTTCCGGGCTAACCAGAGTAAATAGCCCTGCATCCCTGTGCCGCTTCAGCAAGATATCCACTTCCAGAGTGGCGTCCTCCTTCAACAGCCTGAATACCGCGCCGGCATCTGACTGGAACTCAGCAGCACGATAATAACAGCCGCCATCATCAGGGCGTGGCACCAGTTTAAAACCGATTTTCCCCTTAGGCAGGGTCTGCATCTTGGCGGCATCCAGATACAGGGTCAGGCAGTTGCGGCTCAGCTGATTGCGCTGTTTATCCTGCATAAAGCCCTTAGGTAAAATACCCGGCAGATATTGCTCACCACTGAGCAGATAAAAATCAAAATCCTCTATGGCGGCGCCGGTATCGTCCCACACCCGAATCACCAACATGGTGTAACGCTTCTTGGTAGTCCGGCTATGGGTTTGCTGCGCAAGCTCCTGACAGGCCTGACGATAAGCCTCTACCGAGTCGACTTTCAACCAATTAAGAATCGCCTGCACCACAGGTTTGCTGGCGGCGTTTCTACGGCTGACGGAGCGCATGATCCCCATTTTTTCTTTGCTGTGGCTAGCCCTGGGAATAATGCCGAAGCCACTGACAGGAGCCTGAATGAAATTTTCCGGCACCAGCTTGGCCACACAGGCACCATCAAAGCTGTCACATTCCTGAGCCTGCTCCACCAATTGCAACCGAGCATAATTCATATTCGCCGCGGCGACTCGCACGACGCCATCCGAGCCAGGCTCGGCGGTATAAGAGTTGAGATAATCATAGAGGGATGCATCTATGCTTTCGCCGGTCAGCACCAAGGGCCAAAGCCTAGCAGCTTCAAAATCATAGTTAAGCCAGGCTTGACTTAAAGAGGCCTGTCCCAGGCTGCCCAACTCCAACCAGTCAAGGATCTTCTGCCCTGGTTCCAATCCATCGAACCAGGCCTTAATCCTGGCAAGGCGCGACTTGCCAAGCTGTGCCAAGGCAGAGCCGTGGTTGGCCGGTGCCAGCATGATCATATGAGTCACGGGACAAGCCGCCAGCTTTTGGGCTCCGAAGAAAGTCTCCAACCAACAGCGCACAACCGCGGCGCCGGTACTGTGGGTAATCACCGCGAAAGGCTCATCCCCCAGCACTTCACGTCTGGCAGCCTCGAAAGCCAGCGCAACGTCCTCCAGCTTCACCTGATCCTGAAAACTGATGTAACGCCCCAAGTGCAGATGACTCACTTGGAGCTCAGTGTCTGCCAGCTTGGCCAATGCCTGTGGCAAATAGCCGTAGGTCTCTGTGGACGTCACACTCCAGCCGTGTACAAATACCAGTCGCATCCCTTTTCCCTCAGGTTAATAGTTCCATTCCAAACCACAACCCCATCACGGGCTATCAACAATTGCCATTTCTAACATCAAGTTTTTTAACACAAAAAATCAACTTATACGATAAAAAGTCCCTTCCGGCGCTCATTCAGCCAAAGTTCAGCAAAACGGCCCTAACCTGCCGATGAACACAAGTTGACCCGGCTTAAAACAGCCATCCGGACTTTCCCGGATCAAGGAGTAAATTATGAAAATTCAATCTCTAATACTGGCTTCCGCTGCGGCTCTCGCTTTCTCAGCCCCTTCCTTTGCCGCAGACTGGTTTGTCGGCGGCGGTGTCGGCGCGCAGCAAAACGACTACTCTCATAAGCCCACTGATGGCGGCAAGTTCAGCGATGATGATCGCAATGCCGTCTACATGGTGCGCGGCGGTGCCTTCCTGACACCGAACCAACGCCTGTACGCCACTTATAGCTACAACAGCGATGACTTCGCCAAGCAGCAGATGGGACTGGTTTCCTATGACTATCTGGTAGGTTTGGATCAGGACCACAAGCTGAACTGGTTTGTCGGTGCCAGCGCCGGTATTAACCACACTTCACCGGACAGCGGCGCCCTGGGATCAGATAATAGTTTTGTCTGGGGTGGTCAGACAGGTCTTGTGTATAAGTTGAACGACAACCTCAATACCGAGATAGGTTATCGCTACCTGAAGCAAGACTATGACAACAAGATAGACACAGGTAAATATGCGCTGGACAACACCCAGCAACTGTACCTGAGCGTAGACTACCGCTTCTGATGACATCCTGGTCACTATAGTGCATGGATTCAAAAGTGTATTTAGTTGACCACCGGAACATAAGATGGTCTGGCGAACAGGCATGCCGAATCTTATGACTTTGTTTAACACCTTGACGCCAGCCAACGCTTCAACAACTTGCCTGCAGTAGCCTCGTGAGCGGGACCTGGCGTCAATGAGTTATTTATAACGATACCCAGTGGTCTCTGGCAAGGAACGCCTATGGAAGTTATTCATCCATTCCCACTGTTTACAAAGGATTTGTGCTTCTGCAGCAAGCCTTGCATTCAATTTTATGAGCCGGCGCAGAGTACGCATGAGGCTTGTTCACACCGTCCTTAATTGATTGAATTCTGAATAAAGCTCAAAGGCGTTTGGCCCGTCTGCTTTTTAAAAAAGGCAATGAAGGCGCTGTCGGAAGAAAACGCCAGCTTGTGGGCCACCTCGCTGACTGTTCTGGCACCGGATAGGAGTTCGATGGCCTTCAAAAGGCGCCACTGTTGGCGCCATTGCTGATAAGTCATACCGGTTTCAGCCTTGAATAACCGGGTGACTGTCTTGGTGCTGGCGCCGACACTGCCAGCAAGCCGGCCTATATCAGGCGCGAGAAACGCTTCCTTGATAAGCTGCTGGCGGAATCGGCGAAACCTGCGATCCTGTGGCAGTGGCAGCTGAAATGAATGTTTCTTGGCGGCATAAAACTCTTCCCAAAATAACGCACTGCTATTGGCCATATCCGACTCCGGCGTGTTCCACGGCCACAGTGCCATTTTGTCTATCAAGGCTTTCAAGAGGGCGTTGACCTCTATCATGCGAAGCTCAGCCGGAGTGTTGAACCTGGCGCAATCAAAATACAAAGAACGATAGGCCACCACATTGGTCATTACCGCGCGGTGCGAAATACCGGGCGGGATCCACACGGCTTTGGTGGGTGGCAAGATGCAGATGGCGTTCTCCAATGCAAAGCTCATGCATCCGTGGGGGGCATAAAGCAGTTGCCCTTTATGGTGTTGGTGCATGCCCGAATCGTGCTGGCCAACATCGGCCGCAATGCCGATAACGCTGGCTGGAAAGGTATCCGCATCGAACTCAGTTTCCTGCTCAATAATCGCCATGATGTCCCTATTTTGATGTTTCTTGTCTTTATGTCGTTAACGTGCCGTTTCATCAAGAGTATACACTGCGCGCCGCCTCGGAAAAGCGCGAATCAAGCCTGGATGCAAGGCGTGGTTTGCAGCTTGCTTGATTGTGATAAGGATAAGAGATGAAAACCAAACCTTCGTTATGGTTGATGCTGGCGCTACTGATGTTTCCGCAAATAGTGGAAACCATTTACAGCCCGGCCCTGGGGGCGATTTCGCAGACATTTGCCGTGTCCTACCCTCAGGCGGCGCAAACCCTATCGGTTTATTTCCTGGCTTTCGCTTTAGGCGTGGCCGTGTGGGGCATAATGGCCGACACTTGCGGCCGTCGCCCGGCCATGTTGCTGGGACTCTTTATCTATGGCGTCGCAGCCTGGGTGGCCATGTCAACAACCAGCTTCGCCGTGCTGATGGCCGCCAGAGCCTGCAGCGCTTTTGGTATTGCTGTCGGCTCAATCGTCACCCAAACCATGCTGCGTGACGCCTTCAGCGGCGAAGAGTTGGCGAAAGTGTTCAGTGTGATGGGACTTGGGATTGCTATCAGCCCGGTTATCGGCATGTTTTCCGGTGGCCAATTGGTCAAGGTGGGTGGTCATCATGCGGTGTTTTTGGCTTTGTTTATTATGGCCTTGGGTTTATTCGCCTATTGTTTTATCAGGCTGCCGGAAACCCATACCAGCAAGCAGAGTTTGCAACTGGTCGCCTTGAGTAAACGTATGCTCGGTGACAGGCAAATCTGGCAATCCGCACTCTTGGTCACTGCCTATAACGTCGCCCTGTTTTCTTACTACCAACTCGGTGGATTCAACTTTGCCAGGCTTGGGTTCACGCCGGAACAGTTTGGTTACAGCGGCTTAATCCTTGGCCTGGGCTCACTGGTTGGCAGCTACAGCAATAAACGCTTGATCTCCAAGGGAGTCTCTCAAGGCAAGCTCTTGCAAGGCGCCGCTTTACTGCTGCTTCTGGGAGCCATAGGAGTACAACTCTCGCTGAACACCATCGGGTTTCTGGCGCCTATGCTACTTGTGGTTATGGCATTCGGAATAGCTATCCCCAATGTGCTCAGCATGGCCTTGGCTCAGTACCGACAGCAGGCCGGCAGCGCCGGTGCCCTATTTGGCTTGATGTACTACTTACTCATCGGCAGCGGCTTGGCTCTGGCAGGTGTGGTGCAGCACTTGGGATGGGTACTGTTAGCCTGCGGCAGCATGGCGCTGTTGGTAAGCCGGGTTCGCTGATGAGTTTGCCGCAGTTGGCCACTATTCAGTGCAGAGTTTGCGCTATTAGGCCTTGTCTCCGGTCTTAGTGTTCATTTGCGCCGACCAGCTATTAGGTAGGATCTAGAAATGACAAAGCCCCTTATTGAAGGGGCTTTTTGAAATGGGATTTGCTGGAATTTTGAACGTTTTTAACAGCGCGGAACATTATTCTAGGTTCAGGATCTGCTCATCGAGTAGCGGACCAGACCATTTAAAAATCAATAAGTTATAAAAACAAACCGTTCAAAAATGGCTGCTTCCACCACCAAACAACCCACCACTAACCTATGGCTTTTACTAAATCTTGGTAGCACGTCTTGGTTATGAGTACGGAAAAACAGTGCCGTTTTCACTCTACAGTTGGGTTCAAAAATAGCAGTTTCGGAAGGCTTGATCGAGTAAACTTTCAACACCATTGAATTCATTGGATACAATAATGGCCATTTTTGGTTATTTACCTATATAATGGATATAACTGTATCCAATAAGTCATTGCAAATGAATTTTACTTTACTTGATGATATCGATGTAAGCCAAGCCTATGCTGCTTATTTACGTGAGTTACGTCAACGAGCGAAGCTGTCACGAGCTGCGCTCGCTGAGCGAAGCTGCGTCCCAGCGGCCACTATTAAGAAGTTTGAGCTGACTGGGCAAATTTCATTTCGTCAATTGCTGTTGCTTTGGCAGACCCTCGACTCATTGGATAGGCTCTATCAGCTCACGCTACCAAGTAAAGAACGCGTTTCTACACCATCTAGCATTGATGAGGTGCTAAAAGATGAGTTTTAAACCCATTCAAAAACTCACCATATCCCGTACGTTAAGCTCAGGTGAGCAGGTCACTGTAGGGGTTTTGGCTCAGAATCGACAAGGCGTTTTTTTTCAGTATGCAGACAGCTATTTGCAGCAGTTTGGCAATTTATCGCCTTTTACTATTCAGGCAAGCACACAAGTACAAGCCGCACCTAAACAGCCACACCAAGGTGTGCATGGTGTATTCGGGGATTGTTTGCCCGATGGTTGGGGCATGCTGTTACAAGATCGTATTTTCCGGCAAAAAGGCATTCTGCCTAATCAATTAACAGCAATGGATAGACTGGCTTTTGTCGGTGATAAAGGTATGGGAGCGCTCTCTTTTTCTCCGGTATCTGAGTTTTCAGCCACGACGCACGCTGACATTGATTTAGCAACCTTGGGTTTAGAAGCACAAACACTGTTCGATTCTTCAATGTCAGATTATATGGACGACAACCAAGATGAGTTAGATGGGCATACTCAACACGTGTTGGCCGCATTAGTCGCCGGAGGTAGTTCGGGTGGTGCAAGACCAAAGGCGCAGATTTATATGCCTGCTGGGGAAACTCGGCATTGTCGAACCTTTGCACAGCCCGGTGATGAAGCTTGGTTGATTAAGTTTACCTCGAAAAATCTAGAGCTCGGGCATGAAGAAGGTTTGTGTGAGGCGGTCTATTTGCAAATGGCCGAGCAAGCAAAGTGCCAACCGCCAATTTGGCAACTTATTGAAGCGCCGCATACAAGCGGTGCGCCTGCGTGGTTAGCACTCAAGCGTTTTGATTATGTCGCTGAACAGACCAATTTAGGCAGCCAGCGCAGTTCAGGCCGCTTGCATATGCACAGCGCCTGCGGATTGCTTGATGCAGACTTCCGAACGCCAAGTTTAGATTATATTGATTTAATCAAAGCCAGCCGACAGCTGTGTAAATCTCCAGCCGCTGGGCAACTGCAATTTCGCCGTGCCATTTTTAACCTGCTGTCGTCTAACCAAGACGATCACAGTAAAAACTGGGCTTTTTTGCAAACGGACGATGGCCAATGGAATCCTGCACCTTTTTACGATGTTACCTACAGCCCACATCCATTTAACGAACATGCCACTGCCTTTGGAGGTTATGGCAAAGCGCCACCGCTTAAGCTAATGCAAAAGCTGGCTGCCAGCGCAGGCTTTGCCAATTGGAATGAGGTGAGGCAAGTTATTGAAGAAGTCGCAGAAGCCATCAGTCAGTTTGCTCATCTAGCAAAGCAGCAAGGGGTAAGTAAAATCACAGTGTCTGCTATTACCCATACATTGAACCAGCGTAAACAAGAAAATGAAGCGCTTTTTCTATAGTAATAAGAAGGGACAACATGAAGCTTGGCCGAAACGATCCTTGCCATTGTGGCAGTGGTAAAAAGTTTAAACGTTGTTGTATGAGCAGTGTCTCCAAGCAACATGCCCAAATATTTGATGATATTGACACCATGCTGGCAATGAACCCCAATTTGAGCCTTGATGAACTCAACACTGTTTTACAGCACAAAGTGCAGGATCGTAATAATCAACCTCATCCCGATTTTTGTGGTGTAACACCAACGCAAATGGCCAATTGGCTTTATGCGCCTTTTGATGAATTACAGTGGGTGACAATCAGCACACCAGATGCGCTTTTAGCCAGTCCTGTGATGCGCTATTTAGCTCTTATTCTTGATGAGGCTATGGCGCAAAATGGGTCATTCAAAGCCACGAGTAAAGGCAACTTACCGGCTAAGTTGGTTAAACAGGCCAGTGAGTTATTGCCTGAGTTTGCCGTTGCTCAATTCGAACGTAGTATAAGCATCAGCGAGTTTTCGGGCAGCAACGAAGACAAATTTAATGCCTTGCACTACACCCGAGTGCTTGCCGAAATTAGCGGTATTATTTATCGGCGCAGTGGCCGCTACCATGTAAAAAAATCAGCGCAAAAGCAGTATCAAGCGCTAGGCATACAGGCCTTTTTCAAACCTATGTTAGAGGCCGCCATCAGCAAATATAACTGGGGTTATTTGGACAGTTTCGAATACGATGTCGACTTGCGACCATTTTGGTTATTTATGCTGTGGCGCATTCAGTGTCACAACAATGTGGAGCAGCTTGTTAAAGAGGTGATGACTGCTTTCCCCGATTTACTACAGGCATTCTCTACAGATGATTACTTCGCGCCAGAAAGAAACTTAAGCATGCTCTTTGAATCCAGGTTTATTAAGCGATTTTTACAGTTTTGGGGATTTATCACCATAGATCCAAGGCGTTATTTAAACGCTGAGCCGGTCGTCAGAAGAGCTCAAATTCAGCCCTTATTCAAACAAACGTTTCAATTTACAATTAACATATAAAAAGATCGTGAAGGCCGCATCTCGTGCATCTGCAAGGGATAGTTCTGGATAAGATCCAATTGTCATTTCTGGACGACAACCGTTGATTGAAAATCGCAAGATCCAAAAAAGGTTCTCCAGAGGCGGGTACAACGAAGTAGAGGCCATTACCATCTGCGGTTTTGCGTGGTTCATCTTTGGCCAAAGCGGCGACTTTGCGTGCATTGAGCTTGCCCATATAGTTCTCCTTAGGTATGGAAAGTTACTCACCATTTAAGGGCATACTAGATCAATCCTACTCACCACTAAACTCACCAGTTGGTTGAAAACAGAGGCAAAGACCTGAAATCTTCTGAAAACAAAAAAGCCTCAAAAAATGAGGCTTTATGCTGTACTTGTGAATGTTAAAACATCACTCCACGTTCTGGATCTGCTCTCTCATCTGTTCAATCAGCACTTTAAGCTCGAGCGCGGCGGCGGTGATTTCGCTGCTGATTGACTTGGAGGCCAGGGTGTTGGATTCGCGGTTGAACTCTTGCATCATGAAGTCCAGTCTGCGGCCTTCGCTGCCACCCTTGTTGAGGATCCGGCGGGCTTCGGCCACATGGGCTTCAAGGCGGTCCATCTCTTCGGCCACATCCTGTTTTTGGGCCAGCAATACCATTTCCTGTTCCAATCTGGCCGGGTCCAGTTCGCCCTGGATTTCGGCCAGGCGGTTACTGAGTTTTTCCCTTTGCCATTCCATCACCTTGGGCATGTGCTCGCGGACTATGGCGATCTGGGCTTCAACGGCATCCAGGCGGGTCAGCAGCATCTCTTTGATGGCGCTGCCTTCACGGCCGCGGGCTTCGATAAACTGATCGACGGCGCCGTCGAAGGCTTTGAGCAGTTCGGCGGCAATGGCATCCATGTCTTGCTCAGATGAGGACATGACCCCAGGCCAGCGCAGAATATCCACTGGATTGAGCTCACCCTGGCCGGCTTGCTGTTTTACCCAGTTGGCGGCCTGCAACAGTTGCAGTGCCAAGTCCTGATTCATATTCAGCTGGGTACCTTGTTGATCGTTCAGCTCGTAGCGCAGGTTGACTTCTACCTTACCGCGATTGAGACGCTTGCGCAGTCTGTCTCGCAGCACAGGCTCCAGGCTGCGGAACTGTTCCGGCAGGCGCAGATAGGTTTCCAGATATCTCTGGTTGACTGAGCGGATTTCCCAGGAGGCTGTGCCCCAGTCGGCTTTATGCTCGATACGGGCGTAGGCGGTCATGCTGTGGATCATCAGATATTCCAGTTGCTTGAAGACGGGTGTAGCAGAGGATTATAGACAGCTTGCCCCCGGGGTTAAAGTGAAGTGTATACACTTTGTCGGTTCGATACGGATCCGTCATGGCGTCAAGCGCCGCAAGGCCCTATAATATGCAGCCAATTCAGTCCAGACGACAAAATACAGGAATTCACTATGCGTCCCAGCAACAGAACTCCGGCTCAAACCCGCCCCATTTCAATCACTCGCCAGTTTACCGCCCATGCGGAAGGTTCTGTGCTGGTCGAGTTCGGCGATACCAAAGTACTCTGTACCGCCAGTTTTACCGAAGGGGTGCCGAGATTTCTCAAAGGCCAGGGCCAAGGTTGGGTGACGGCAGAATATGGCATGTTGCCCCGTTCTACCCATAGCCGTATGGATCGCGAAGCGGCCCGGGGCAAGCAGTCTGGTCGTACCCAGGAAATTCAGCGCCTCATCGGCCGTGCTTTGCGCGCTGCTGTGGATATGAAGCTGCTGGGTGAAAACACCATAGTGATCGACTGTGATGTGATTCAGGCCGACGGCGGTACCCGCACTGCGGCCATCACTGGTGCCTGTGTGGCTCTGGTGGATGCGCTTAATTGGGCTCGTGCCAAGGGTATTCTCAAGGCCAATCCGCTCAAGTTCCTTATCGCCGCCGTGAGCGTGGGGATTTTTGAAGGTGAGCCTATCTGTGACCTGGAATATATCGAAGACAGCGCCGCCGAAACCGATATGAACGTGGTGATGACAGAAACCGGCAAGATCATCGAGATCCAGGGCACCGCCGAAGGCGAGCCGTTCAGCCATGAAGAGTTGCTGAGTCTGCTGGAGCTGGCCAAGCATGGCATTCGTGAGATTATCGATGTGCAGAAGGCTGCATTGAGTTAAGTTTTTTTAAGGACCCCATGAGGGTCCTTTTTTTCGTACTCCAGAGAGTACTTGTTCGTACCCGTGAGCCTTAAGGGCTTACCCATAATCACAAGAGGAGAGATCGTGAAAGCCTATCAGCGCGAGTTTATTGAATTTGCCCTTGAGCGTCAGGTGTTGAGATTCGGTGAGTTTACCCTGAAGTCCGGCCGCAAGAGCCCATACTTCTTCAATGCCGGTCTGTTTAACACTGGCCGGGATCTGGCCCGCCTGGGCCGTTTTTATGCTGCTGCGTTGGTGGATGCCGGTATCGACTACGATCTCCTGTTTGGCCCGGCCTACAAGGGGATCCCCATCGCCACAACCACGGCTGTAGCCTTGGCCGAACACCATGATCTGGATATTCCTTACTGCTTTAACCGCAAAGAGAAGAAAGACCACGGCGAAGGCGGCAATCTGGTTGGCAGCGAGCTCAAGGGTAAGGTGATGTTGGTGGATGATGTGATCACCGCAGGTACCGCTATTCGCGAGTCCATGGAGATCATTCAGGCCAATGGCGCGACTCTGGCCGGGGTATTGATTGCCCTCGACCGTCAGGAGAAGGGCAAGGGCGAACTGTCTGCCATTCAGGAAGTGGAGCGCGACTTTGGTTGCCAGATAGTGGCCATCATCAAGCTGGCCGATTTGATTGCCTACCTGGCCGAGAAACCGGGGATGGAGCAGGAGTTGGCCGCCGTTAGCGCCTATCGTGAACAGTACGGTATTTAATGCCGTCCAGGATAGAATCTCAGCTCTTAAAGAAGCTTGAGTAACTTGCTGTACAGTCCAACAAAAAACGCTGCCTTGGCAGCGTTTTTTTATTACGGAGAGGCTATTTGGCCTGATGCAGAAACTCGGCGCGGGTGGCCGGGTTGGACTTGAACACGCCGCCAAGAGCCGTAGTGGTGGTGGAGCTGGTGGAGTCCATCACACCGCGGGATTTAACGCAGTAATGCACCGCATCCATTTTTACCGCCACATCTTTGGTTTCCAGCAGGGTCTGCAACGCGACCAGTACTTGCTGGGTCAGGCGCTCCTGCACCTGTGGCCGCTGGGCAAAGAAACGCACTATGCGATTGATCTTCGACAGGCCGATGATCTTCTTTCGCGGCAGATAGGCCACAGTGGCCGTGCCGTCTATGGTCACCAGATGGTGCTCACAGGTGCTGGTGAGGCTGATATCCTGCACCCGCACCATTTCATCGAAGCCCATCTTGTTGTCGATAACAGTGATCTTGGGGAAGTTGGCATAGTCGAGGCCGGAGAAAATTTCGTCGACATACATCTTGGCGATACGTTTCGGCGTATCCATCAGGCTATCGTCGCTCAGATCCAGCGACATCAAGGTCAAAATGGCCTTCATATGGGCCTCTATTTTTTCCTTGCGCTCCTCGGCCGACAAGCCACAGGGTACCATGGGGGTCTCGAGTCCTCGCTCCAGGAGCGCGGTCTGAACCATCAAAGCTGCTTCACTCAATGCCATTGTTTTCCTCCGGCGGATAGACGCCAAGCAAGCGCCTTCCGTTTGTTACTGTCCGCGCAAGCTGTGTGACGCTTTTCACATTTATCTGCGGGAAGCGGAGGATACCGCTATTTGCTGTAAATTCATACCAGAAAAGCCCCATAGCACGAAAAAAGCCGCTCTCTGGAGAGCGGCTTGGTTTACGGCAGTTAAACTTAAACGCCCAGATTCTGCTTCAGGAAGTTGAGCATTTTCTGATAGTAGATGGCTCTGTGGCTTTCATCGTAGAAACCGTGGCCCTCATCATCCATGATGATTTTCTGGTAGGGGTAGTTATGCTTCTTGAGCGCATCTTCCAGGGCTTCAAACTGCTCTATGGGGGCGCGCTCATCATTGCCGCCGTGCACAAGCAGCAGGTTGGCCTTGAGCTTGTCGACGTTGCGAGTGGGCGACATAGCGCGCAGCACGGCTTGATCCTGACCAAGCACAGTTCGCAGGTAGCTAGTGCCCGAGTCACGTGCCTGCACGTCACCTTCTTTAAACATCATTTCCAGATCGTACACCCCGGCAAAGCCGATGGCGCACTTGAACAGATCCGGCTCCATGACCGAGCTTTGCAACGCGCTGTAGCCGCCAAAACTGCCACCGACGATACAGATGCGCTGCTTGTCCACTATGCCTTGATCTATCAAATGGCGGGTGGCGTCTATGATGTCGTACTGAATTTCACTGCCCCACTTGCGGTAGCCCGCTTGCTGGAAGGCTTCGCCATAACCACCCGAACCGCGGAAGTTAACCTGCAGTACGGCTATGCCCTGATTGGCCAGCATCTGGTTTTGAGGATTAAAGCCCCAGCTGTCCCTGACATAGTGTGGGCCGCCGTGCGGGTTGACCACCAGAGGCAACTGCTTGGGATCTTTGCCGGGAGGCAAGGTCAGATAAGCCTGAATCGTCATGCCGTCACGCACCTTGATATCCATGGGTTTCACTTCAGCCATTTTGGCCGGATCTATGCTTTCCATGGTACGCAGCAGATGTCTGAGTTTGACCGTTTTAGTATCAAACAGATAGTAATCACCCGGGTTGCGGTCGTTGAAGGCCAGAATGATCATCTTGTCGGCGTTACGGGTCTCGCTGATGATGCGAACCTGATGCCCCGGCAGGCTGGCCAGCAGCTGCTTCAGATACACTGCATGCTGATCTTCCGGATCAACAAAGGCGTAGGTTGGGTAACCGTTGGCAAACTCCACCGCGTAGAGCTGTTTGTTTTGGCCGTTGATCCAGAAGTTGTCCGGCTCGACTCTGGCGTCATTGACCATCATCTTCTTTTCACCGGTTTTCAGGTTGACCCGATACACGGCCTTGGGCTCATCTGCCTGGGAAGCGGCGGCATAGACGCTGTTGGGGTCTTCGGTGAAGGAGATTGGGGTAAAGTCCTTCAGGCCGATATTCAGCTTGTCGGTGTCAATCCATTCGCCTTCATTACGGTAGAAAATACGGGTGTTGTTGCTTCTGTCCTGACCGGCCACAAAGCGCACCTCACCGTCATCATCTGTCATGAAGCTGGCCATTCCTATGGGAGAACGGGTAATTTTCTTGCGAGTGCCGCGGTAGACATCAACCCGATAGACATCCTGCAACTGTTCGTAATCCAGGCTGCGACCGCCGTTCCAGGGGATGGCATTAACCAACATGTAACGGTCATCATCCGGCAAGGGATCGAGCACATAGGCAGTGGCCTGGATGGCGGTGTTTTTCTTCAAGTGGGAACCGGTTTGTTGCTGGCCCGAATTGTAACCGAACAGATAAGCAACCTTGGAGCCATCGGCATTCACCGCCATCAATTCACCATAGTAGAGCGGGCGATCATCCCAGCCCTTGAGGTATTCCTTGGCGACCACGACACGTTCATCGTTGACCCAGGTGTAACTGCCCACTTGGGCATTGCCCGGGAAGTAAACAATATGCTTGGCACTGAGGTCTTCAGTATTCAGGATCAGTAGCTTATCTTTTCCTTCGTGATTCATGATCACGCTGAGATAGTCACCGGAGGGGGAGATTTTCACATTGGTGTATTGCGCCCCCTGGCTGAAAATTTCTGCCGGCGTGGGCGTTTGATTACTCTGGGCCAGTGCGAGTGCGGGGGCCAGCAATAATATACCGGTCAACAAAGGTTGGAATTTCATTTTACATCCTTGTGTTTATTATAAGTAACCTATGTTTGTTCAATGTTAATTAAATGCTTGGGTTTGGACAAGGCTAAATCCATAAAAAAAGGACGGTTTTTACCGTCCTTTATCCCGAAAAAATAGGGTATTCAGCTCTGCAATAACTGGCTTTGAATAAACTGCCACTGCTCCTCGAAGTGAGCCGTTGGCTTGAGCTTGAATTCACTGCGAACAAACTGGGCAATGCGACCTTCGGCCACCGCCAACAGCAGATTTGCCAGAATGGCTTCATCCAGGGCGAATTTTTGCCCTTCTCGCAGGGACTTTTCCCGCAGGATCTGCTTTAGATGGGTTTCCAACTTGGCAAACAACAGATTGATCCGTTCTCTGAGACGCTCATTTTCGCCCAGCAGGGCATCACCGCTCAGAACCCGGGAGATCCCTGGGTTGCGCTCGGCAAACACCAATAACAGCTGCAGTGCCTGTTGGCAGCGTTTCATGGTGTCTTTCTCCTCATCCATGATGAGGTTGATGCGTGACAGCAGAGAGTCTTCAATAAACTCAATCAGGCCTTCAAACATCCGCGCCTTGCTGGGAAAGTGGCGATAGAGCGCCGCTTCCGACACGCCAACTTCCGAGGCCAACTTGGCAGTGGTAATCCTTTGCCCCGGATTGGTTTCCAGCATTCTGGCAAGGGATTGGAGTATGTGTTCACGACGATTGATTTTTTCTTTTACAGCCATGTTTCGCTCTGTCAGTGGCAGGGATTATTGAGTGCCTGAGTGACCGAAGCCACCCTCGCCTCTGTCCGAGGTGTCAAACTCATCCACCAGTTTGAACTGGGCTTGAACGACGGGCACAAACACCAATTGGGCCAAGCGGTCACCTATCTCCAGGGTGAAAGGTGTCTGGCTGCGGTTCCAGCAGGAAACCATCAGCGGGCCCTGATAGTCAGAGTCGATCAGGCCGACCAGGTTGCCGAGTACTATGCCGTTTTTATGGCCCAGCCCCGAGCGGGGCAGGATCACCGCCGCCAGAGAAGGGTCGGCCACGTGAACCGCAATTCCGGTCGGGATCAACACTGTTTCACCCGGGGCTATGGTGATGCTGGTGTCCAGCATGGCGCGCAGATCCATGCCGGCACTGCCTGGGGTCGCATAGCTTGGCAGCGGAAATTCACTGCCAATACGCGAGTCGAGAATTTTCAGTTCTATGGGTGTTTTCATGAGTGGTTTTTATGCTTCGCTATCAGGATCAGCAACTGTTTGGCCAGGCTCAACTTGTCGGTGGCCGGCAGTTCATCACAACCTGTTGCAGAAAATACTTTCAGAGCATTCCGGTCGGCATTGAAACCCTGACCCGGAACAGACACATCGTTGGCGGCAATCATATCGAGTTTCTTGCGCTTGAGCTTGTCACGCGCGTAGGTCTCCACTTCATGGGTTTCTGCCGCAAAACCCACGGTAAAGGGCCGGATAGAATGGCTGGCGACCGTGGCCAGAATATCCGGGTTACGCACCAGTGCCAATGCCATGGTTTCGGAAGATTTTTTTATTTTGGCTTCGGCGACATCGGCGACACGATAGTCTGCCACTGCGGCGCAGCCAATAAAAATATCCTGTTGTTCCACCCGTTGCATCACGGCATCGAGCATCTCTTTGGCCGATTGCACATCGACTCGAGTCACCCCTGCCGGGGTAGCCAAATTAACCGGGCCGCTGACCAGAGTCACTTCGGCGCCCATCTGCGCCGCCGCAGAGGCCAGTGCAAACCCCATCTTGCCTGAGCTGTGGTTGGAAATATAACGCACAGGATCTATCGCTTCGCGGGTCGGTCCGGCGGTGAGCAGCAACTTTTGGCCGGCCAACAGCTGTGGCTCAAAGCAAGCGGCGGCTCGCTGCGCGATATCATTGGGTTCCAGCATACGCCCCGGGCCGACTTCACCACAGGCTTGGCTACCGCTATCCGGGCCCCAGATACCATAGCCGCGCTCTGCCAGCACCTTGAGGTTCTCCTGGGTCGCTGCGTTTTGGTACATCTGTTGGTTCATCGCCGGGCAGAGCATCACCTTAGCCGCCGTTGCCAGGCAGGTGGTGGTGATCAGTTCATCGGCCATACCGGCACGAATGCGGGCCAACAGGTTGGCGGTAGCGGGGGCAATGATAACCAGATCGGCCCAGCGGGCCAATTCGATATGCCCCATGGCAGCCTCGGCCGCAGGATCCAGCAGATCTGAGGCCACAGGATGGCCGGATAACGCCTGCAAGGTCAGCGGAGTAATGAATTCCATGGCGCTCTGGCTCATGACGACCCTGACTTCGGCACCTCTGTCCTGCAGGCGCCGCACCAGATCGGCACTCTTGTAGGCGGCAATGCCACCGCCAATCCCCAAGAGGATTTTTTTATGCTTCAGGCTCATAGAGACAATCAACTGATGGTAATTGGCGGCTAAGATATCACAAAGCTCCCCCGACTTGGCAGGATGCAGCTTCAAAAATCTCGACCATAATTGAAACAAAGTATAGGGCACAGGGACGGGAGCCAAGGATGGGTATCAGAGACTGGCCTACAGGAGAGGGCCCAAGGGAAAAGTTGCTGCAGCAGGGAGCCAAGAGCCTGAGTGATGCCGAGTTACTGGCGGTCTTGCTGCGTAACGGCCTGGCGGGACAGAGTGCGGTCGAATTGGCCAGAGATTTGCTCGCGGCATTCGGCTCACTGCGGCAACTTTTGGTGGCACCGCTGAATCAAGTTGCCCGAATTCCGGGAATGGGACCGGTGAAATATACCCAATTGCAGGCCGCCGCCGAACTTTCGAGGCGAATTTCCCGGGAAAAGCTGCAAAGAGGGCCGGTTTTGACAAATCCGGATTTGACTCGCGACTATTTAATGAGACAATTAGCAGACCGTGCCACCGAGGTGTTTGCGATTCTGTTGCTGGACAGCCAGCACCGAGTAATCCAATTCGTGGAATTATTCCATGGCACCCTGGACTCTGCATCCGTCTATCCGCGAGAGGTGGTTAGACTGGTGCTGGAAAAACAGGCCGCGGCGGTCATAGTTTGCCATAATCACCCGTCCGGCGTGGCTGAGCCCAGCCAGGCTGACAGGCGAATTACTGAGCGGTTGAAATGTGCGCTCGCAACCATAGATGTTTCGCTTCTGGATCATATGGTTGTAGGGGATTGCGAGATAGTTTCCTTCGCAGAACGCGGATGGATAGTTTGATCCATCGCTTGATCTTTCCTCAGTTATCCTGTATAACATGCGCCCTCTTTGTGCCTCGGGCGACGGCCATACGAGGCACATTAATGCTCGAGCGTTAAAATTGTTTTTTGGAGAAGATTGACATGTCAAGAGTATGCCAAGTTACTGGCAAGCGACCAATGGTTGGTAACAACCGTTCGCACGCAAAAAACGCAACTCGTCGTCGTTTTTTACCTAACCTGCAGAACCACCGTTTCTGGTTAGAAGACGAAAAGCGTTTCGTACAATTGCGCGTTTCTACCAAGGGTATGCGCATTATCGACAAGAAAGGTATCGAAGTCGTTGTTGCTGAACTTCGTGCCCGTGGCGAGAAGGTGTAATAGAAAATGGCTAAAGCTAAAGGAAATCGTGAGAAGATCAAGCTGGTTTCAAGCGCCAAGACTGGTCACTTCTACACTACCGACAAGAACAAGCGTAACATGCCTGAAAAGATGGAGATCAAAAAGTTTGATCCCGTAGTTCGTCAGCACGTTATCTACAAAGAAGCCAAAATCAAGTAATCCACTTGGTATTTGAATTCTTGGAAAGCCCCTCTCGCAGGGGCTTTTTTATACTCAACTTTCAGTCACATTGGCTATATCAAGACAATGCCATATCAGAAACTCTGGGTACTCTGTAGCCGTTTTTAATCAGTATCATCAATCGTTGCCCTCATTGCCACCACGCCTAGGTAGCAGAAAACAACTTCGGCCCCTGTTTAGCGCAACATGACACTCAGCTTAACCAAACACTGAATAGTACTTGCTGCACTTCCTTTCTCTGGCACAATGGCGGTTTGTCCGTTCCGATAAGGGTGTATTAATGAAGTATGCGGCCGTCCCTTTGACCTCACTGGCCATTTGTTGGCTGTTTCTGCTCAGCTTGCCGCTGGCGCTGTTTTCCCTGTCAGAGCCACTCTTCCCTTGGCTTAACCTCGATAGCGCCGCCGCTCAGTTTTGGTACTGGTTAACCGTGTCCGGTTCAGCGCCCTGGGGCGTAAGCACTGTGTTGTTGGTGTTTGCCATCAGCTTTTTTATCCTGCCAAAGGGCAGCTGGCTGAAGATGATGTTCTGCACTTCGCTGGGCTTGGTGCTGTGTTTGTTGCTCAATGAACAGCTCAAGCTGGTATTTGCCGAATCACGGCCCTATATCGAATGGCTGTCCCACCAGCAGCATCTGGATATCAAGGAGTTCTACAGCATAGACAAATATGCCCGCAGGGAGCTGTTGGCCCAGGTTCTTCCCGGGGTATCACCGCTGGATATGCCGATCTCGACACAGATCCAGCGCCACTGGCAGATAGAAACAGGGTTCTCCTTTCCCTCCGGCCATACCATATTTGCCGTGACCCTGACTATGTGCAGCAGTTTCTTTCTGCTAAGGCACAACAATCTCTGGCTTCCGGCGCTGCTTATCTGCTGGGCGCTGTTGATGGGGCTGAGCCGTATGTTGCTGGGAATGCACTGGAGTGTCGATGTATTAACCTCGACCCTGCTGGGAGGAATATTGTCGGCCTTGACTATCTATGTCGGCAGTCACAGCTATCGCCGCCTGGAACCTTGGTTTAACGGGGCTGTGAGTAAAGGCTAAAACGAAAACGCCCCGTCATTAGGCGCAACGTAGATCAGATAAGGATCGGTTGACCGATCCTCCTGATGAG
>NZ_JWGX01000044.1:0-63032 GCF_000813075.1 Shewanella sp. ECSMB14102 | reverse complement strand
TCAACAGTGTCCGTTATGCCCATATGGAGATCAGCGGCAAGATAGAGATCAAGGACTTTCCTGCAATGGCGCCCTTGAATGCCACCGAGATGATAGTAAGGCTGCTCAAAGGCGTGCGGGTTAGGGAAAACGGCATGGTCGGAGTGAAGGACTAACGAGTGGAATGAAACTTGATAAGAGCATGCCAGAAGTCTTTAAGTGTACTAGTTCAGACTTGATCAGGTGATGCTGAATTAGTTCCGGCCAGGTCTGACACAGCTTCTTGAAAAGTTGAGAGTTATCCGTTTTGATTATTTGGTGATAAAAAGGCAGATTTCTCTGCCTTAGTAAACGTTATACACACTTTTAGTTACTGTATATAACCTAAGCCCCTTCCCACTAAAATCCTCAGTCATTCACTGTTACAGACTATCAGCCCGCCGGTGAATAGTAGGTAGCCGCACCTGGGCCAACCGGCAGCCCCAGGCCGAATACCCAAAGGAAGAAGAACAGGGTCCAACCGACGAAAAACACCAGCGTATATGGCAACATGGTGGCTACCAGAGTACCTATCCCCAGGTCCTTCTTGTAGCGCGCGGCGACCGCCAGGATAAGACCAAAGTAACTCATCATAGGCGTGATAAGGTTAGTCACTGAGTCACCTATTCGATAGGCCGCCTGAATGGTTTCCGGCGCATAACCCACCAACATCAACATGGGCACAAATATCGGCGCCGTCACCGCCCACTGGGCTGAGGCACTGCCGAGCATCAAGTTGATGAAGCCGCACATCATAATAAACAGCAGGAAGACTATCGGCCCGGTCAGCCCCAGGGCGCTGAGGGCATCGGCGCCTGTCACCGCCAGCACGGCGCCCAGATTGGTCCACTTGAAGAAGGCCACAAACTGCGAGGCGAAAAACACCAATACGATATACATGCCCATGGTGCTCATGCTGTGGGACATGGCATTGATCACATCGGTATCTTTTTTCATGGTACCTACCACCTTGCCGTATACCAGCCCGGGAATGGCAAAGCAGACAAAGATAAACACCACGATTCCCTTGAGAAACGGCGAGCCCGCCACCTCCCCCGTCTCTGGGTGACGCAGAGGCCCCCACTCGGGAACCACGGTCAAGGCCAAGACTGCGCCGAGCAGCGCCGCCGCCAAACCGGCCATTTTCAGCCCTTTTTTCTCCTGTTCGGTGACGGTTTCCATCCGCTGCTCTTCCAGATCGACACTGGCTTCAGAGACATCGTAGTGACACAGTTTGGGTTCAACGATTTTCTCCGTCACCAAGGCACCGAGGAATGAGATCAAAAAGGTGGAGACAAACATGAAGTACCAGTTGACCTCGGGGCCCACAGTATAGTCAGGGTCTATCATCTGCGCCGCCGCTTCGGTGATCCCGGATAATAGGGGATCCACGGTTCCCAGCAGAAGGTTGGCGCTGTAGCCACCGGATACCCCGGCAAAGGCTGCCGCCAAACCCGCCAAGGGATGCCTGCCAAGGGAGTGGAAAATCATCGCCGCCATGGGGATCAGCACGACATAACCCAGTTCGGCGGCAGTATTGGAAACGATTCCGGCAAAGACTATGGTCAGGGTAACCAGACGCTTGGAGGCTCCCATTACCAGTGCCCGCATGCCGGCCGACAAGAGTCCGGAGCGTTCGGCAATCCCCACCCCGAGCAAAGCCACCAGTACAGTGCCCAGCGGCGTAAAACCGGTAAAGTTGGTTACCAGATTGGAGACTATCATCCGCAGACCTTCGGCATTCATCAGGCTGACCACATGGATCAGGCCATCGGCACTGCGGCCACTGGCGCCTTCGGGGCGAGGATCTACTACTGTGACTTCAAAATAACCGGCAACGCCGGAGATCAGGATGACGGCTGCACAAAACAGCGCAAATAGCGTGATGGGATGGGGCAAAAGGTTGCCCAGGCGCTCCACCACATTAAGGAAGCGGATAAACCAGCCACTCTTGGCGGTTTCGAGCGGTTGCTGAGAATGATTGGACTGCATCGGATTTCCCTGTCTGCCGGCTCGGTTGCCGGTTCTATTTTCATGGCCGTAACATCTACGACAAGCGGCCCGCCATTTTGCCGCGACACTTTTAACTGAAACTTAACCTGGAAGAATTGCTGGGAAATTGAGGTAAAAAAAAGGACCCAGGGCGGGTCCATAAAGGCAAATTCGCTGAACTAATCGCTTTGCCCCAACGTTGTGTCGTTACAATTTACAACACGCTGTCTGAACCTTGCCTGAACACAATAAAAGCTATTTGTAAATAGGATGAATCCGATTGTTCGCTTTGACCGATGCCAAACAATTTTCCTGCCATCCTTAACAGAATTCGCTCAACATGAGTCAAAAACTGCTGCTTTTTTACCACTCAAAAACAGATAAATACTCAATAAAAATCATTGTGATAACGTTTTTACGCGCTAAAAACATACAGTAAAAACCTCCAATTCAAAGGCTTTTACTTAAATCCACCTTTAAAGGGATATAAGTGGTGGTTTTTATTGGTTTGACGAGTCTTGTCGGTAAAGGGTAAGCACAGGTTCAAAATCACAACAAAGATGCATTTGCAGCCATTTTATGATTAGCTGGCGCAGTTCAAAAAAAAACTGCAGGGAACTTTAGCAAATATGGATGGATTTTTGTTGATACTGGCAATCGCCGTGATACTGATTTATCTCTGGTATGTCAGCCTGATAAAAAAACGCAACACGGCCCGTGAAGCCCTCTCCGGCATAGATGTTCAGCTCAAGAAAAGGGCCAATCTGCTGCCCAATATTCTCACCATAGCCAAGCGCTTTATGGATCATGAAAAACAGCTGCTGACCGAGATCACCGAATTACGCACTCAACTGACCCAAAGCTACAATCCGGCCGACAAAGATGCAGTAAAACAACACCTGGATTTGGCCAACCAGCTCAACAACCGTGTTGGCCAGTTGATGGTGTCGGTAGAAAACTATCCCGAACTCAAGTCAGACAACACCATGTTGCAGGCGATGCAGACCTATAACGAAGTGGAAGCCCATATCTCCGCGGCGCGGCGTTTCTACAACTCAGCGGTCACTGAACTCAACAATGCAGTGGAAATCTTCCCGGGTTCAATCATAGCTTCCATGGCCAAGGTGCAGGCTCTGCCCTTCTATGAGGCGGATGAAAGCGCCAAAAGTCCGGTCAATGCCGGCGACTATTTGAACTGAGACAGAGTAAAAGATTGACCCGTGAATATTATCACCTTCCTGATGGGGGCCAAGATTTCCCCGGTACGCCCGGGAAAAGGCTTACAGGCCCCCAGCGAAGACCTGCCCAAGCTGCAGCAATACTATCGCCAGCATATACAGCCCAAGGCCAGTAAGTATGAAAGACTGAGGATCAAGAGCCTCAAGCAGTGCCGAACTCGGGTAGCCCTGTTTGTACTGACACTTGTGGTGACTCTGCTGCTGGTTTGGCACTATTGGTACGACCTTATGTACTACAGTTCCCTTGGCCCGGAAGCTTCGTTTGCCCTCGCCCTTACCCCGGTTTTGCTGATGTTTTTCTGGTGTAAGAAACCCATCAAGGCGTTTCAAACACAGGTTAAAAAAGATCTGTTCCCGCTGATCTTCCGTTATTTCGGCGACGACTTTACCTTTAGTCCCAACGATGGTTTGCCACTGCGCCCCTTTCGTGATGCCGGCATTTTGCCCAAGCACGACATAGCACATTCCAGTGATTTTATTACCGGTAGCTATAAGCAGGTCGAACTGGGGATCAGTGAATTAGTGCTGAAGTCAGAATATCGGGATAGCAAGAATAAGAAGCGTACCAGCGAGGTATTCAAGGGACTGGCCATGACCTTTACCGTGCCACAAAACTTCGGCTGCCATGCGGTATTGATCCGCGACCGCGGCCTGCTGGGGAAACTCTCCTCCAGTTATTCGGGGCTGAAGCAGATGAAGCTGGAAGATCCTGTGTTCGAGAAAGAGTTCGATGTCTTCGCCGACAATCAGATCAATGGCCGGGTGTTGATGAACCCCTTGTTTATGGAGCGTTTGCTGGACTTGAGCAAGAAGTTCGGCCGGGATCTGCGCTGCGCCTTCCACGGCAGGCAGCTGTTGATCCTGTTTCCCAGTAACAAGGATAGATTCGAGACCGCCTCCATCTTTGAGGGAGCCACCTTCGAAAAGGAGTTCAGCCAGATCCACAGTGAAATGCAGCAACTCTTTGCTATCATTGACATATTGAAACTGGAAACACGGACGGGTTATCAGGCGTGAAGCACACTTCCGGCCAAGGACTCATCTCTTTGCTACTCTGGCTGCTGAGCTCGGCGCTACCCTTTGCTGCGCTTGCCGGCACCGAGATACCTATGCCTTCGGAAAAGGCCGCTATGGGTGAAGAACTCTCAGCTATAAGTAAAGAGCCTTCAGCTATGGGTAAAGAGTCCTCAGCCATGAGTGAAAACCCTTCAGGTATAGCTAAAGAGCCTTCGGCCAAACCCCGTATAGTGGCGCGTTACTCGGAACACGGCATCAGCGACAGCAGCCTGCCGAAGCGTAAAGTCTATCAGTACCGCCAGGCCAACGGTGTAATGGCATTCAGCGACAATCCCCCCAGCAGCCAGGAATATCAGATCATTCTCTATGATTGCTTTGCCTGCCGACCGGACTCCAAGGTGAACTGGCAGGCAATCCCTCTGTTTGGCAGTGACTATGCCGCCGAAATCGCCCTCGCCGCCCAAACCTACAATCTGGACCCTGCGCTTATTAGGGCGGTGATCCACGCCGAGTCGGCCTTCAACGCCAAGGCCCTGTCCCGTACCGGCGCTATGGGGCTGATGCAGTTGATGCCGGATACCGCCAAAGAGCTTGGTGTCAGCAACGCCTTTGTGGTATCACAGAATATCGATGCCGGTAGCCGCTATCTGGCGCAGATG
Source organism: Shewanella sp. ECSMB14102 (assembly GCF_000813075.1). NCBI lineage: Bacteria > Pseudomonadati > Pseudomonadota > Gammaproteobacteria > Alteromonadales > Shewanellaceae > Shewanella > Shewanella sp. ECSMB14102. Next base: position 58,108 of record NZ_JWGX01000044.1, on the reverse strand, counting down.
CTGGCCCGTTTCGATGGCGACATGACCCGGGCGCTGGCGGCCTACAATGCCGGCCCTACCACAGTGACCCAATATCGTGGCGTGCCGCCCTACCCGGAAACCCGCGCCTATGTGAAACGGGTGAAGATTTTACTGGAGCGCTACCGCAATTTGAGCCGTGCCTGAGAGGCGCAACAACAAGGAAGTGAAGATGTTTAACCTCAAGTCCCTCGGCCTTTGTGCCTGTCTGCTGATGCCCTTTTCCACCGTAATAGCCTGTGATGACAGCCAACTTGGGCCGGTTCCCGCAACCGCCGAAGCGATAATGGCAGTAAAGCAAGTCATGCAAAGCCACAAGGGCGAGCTAGACAACAGCATGAACGACGAGGAGATGCTGGATAAGGGCAGCCAACTGACCCGCACCATCTTCTGTGAGGCGGGCTACAGTCTCAAGGCCACTTGGGCCGCCTGGGCTCAGGACCAGTGGAGCGAGCAGCCGGCTTACGATGGCCCCAACGGCATGGCGCTGCGCAATATGATGAGTATCAGCGCCTATATGATAGAGACCAATCCACAGCAGGCGCTGGCGCTCGGACTCATAGATGAGGCGACGTTGGCCGAGCTGAAAGCACTGTCGGAATAACTCACCACAGTCGCTTGTCACCACACTCGCTATCACACAGTCGCTTAGACGCCGTAAAGACCAAGGTTAACAAGCCGGGCAATTAGTACACACCTTGGTACCCGACTTAGTATCCAATCAATACCCGGTGACCCGGCCAAAAGTTTTTATGATGGAACCAAGCTTACTCGCCCACTTCCCAGGTGACAGTGACGCTGCCGCCACCCTGATTGAGCCTGGGGTGAAGCCATTCCAGCAGCTCTTCGGCCTGGGTATCCAACTGCCAGGGAGGGTTGATGACCCACAGACCCGCCGCCGTCATACCGAATTCATCCGAGTCAGGCTTGATACTCTGCTCTATCCGTAACTGCCGCCGAATGCCGCTGTCTTTCAGCTTCGTCAGCATGGCTTCGGTCTGGGCCCGATTGACGACCGGATACCAGAGCAGATACACCCCGGTGGCAAACTTGCGATAAGCTTTTATCAGGGTATCGGCCACATCCTGATAGTCACTCTTGAGCTCATAGCTGGGATCCACCAGCACCAGTGCCCGACGCTCCAGTGGCGGCACGGCGGCCAACAGGCCCTGCAGACCGTCACCGTGAACCAGCTTCACCTGACGGGCACCTTCAAAATACTCCTGCAGCAGTTCGACATCGGTATTGTGCAGCTCGTGCAGCAGCATTCTGTCCCGCTCTCTAAGGTGCATATCCACTATCGCCGGAGATCCGGGATACCAGGCCAGCTCGTCCGTGGCCTGCTCCTCATTGCCTTCATTGAAATGGCGCACCGCCTCCAGATAGGCAGTCATCGCCTGCGGCACAGTCGTTTCCTGCCAGAGCTTGCCTATACCTTCCAGATATTCCCCTGTCTTTTGGGCAAAATCATCTTCCAGCGCATAGCCACCGGCACCGGCATGGGTATCGATATAAACCAAAGGTTTATCTTTTTTCTGCAACAAGCTCAGCGCCTGCAACAAGATGGAATGTTTGAGCACATCGGCATAGTTGCCGGCATGAAAACCGTGACGGTAGCTGAGCATGGGTTCCCCAATGACTGACGGGTAAATGACCGCGGCATTATAGCGGCTCTGCCTGCGAGTTGCAGCTGAACGTATTCAGTCAGGTTGGCATTTGGCATAATGGCGCCAATTCAGCCAAGGACTCAAACACAGTGAAGCAGCCAAGCCATAGCATTTATTTTGATACCCGGGAGCCACGCCTGTGCGCTATTGCCGAGCGCTGGGGCCTGAAGCATGATGAAGACTCGGTGTTTGCCTTGGGGTTTGAGCAGGAAATGCTGACCCTTTTCAAACGTGACGAACCCAAGCTTGGCGGTATCTGTGTCGATTTTGTCGGCGGCGCCGTGGCCCACAGACGTAAATTCGGCGGCGGCCGTGGCCAGGCCATAGCCAAGGCAGTCGGTCTCAAGCAAGGCGCCTGCCCCTCTGTGGTAGATGCCACGGCCGGTCTTGGCCGTGACGCCTTTGTGCTGGCGAGCCTTGGTTGCCAAATGACTCTGATTGAACGTAACCCCTTGGTGGCAGCGCTACTGGAAGACGGTCTCAGCCGCGGTTATCGGGACAGCGAAATCGGCCCCTGGATGCAGCAAAGAATGGTGCTGCTGCACGACTCCAGTCTGGAGGCGTTGAGCCAGATAAGTCCGCGACCGGATGTGGTCTATCTGGATCCCATGTATCCTCACAGAGACAAGTCGGCACTGGTAAAAAAAGAGATGCGGGTATTTCAGACCCTGGTCGGCGCAGATACCGATGCCGACGGCTTGCTGGCCCCGGCGCTGGCACTGGCGAGCAAGCGGGTAGTGGTCAAACGGCCGGACTATGCCGAAGACCTGGCCGGGGTTAAACCCAGCACTGTTATCGCCACCAAGAAAAACCGCTTCGATGTCCATGTCAAAGCGGCGATGAACTGAGACCAAACCATACACTTGAGTCAGCAGCCATCTGGTTTGGCCGGAACTCAGGGAGGCATGATGCTTAGAACCATACGCGACTATCTCAGACTGCTGCTGTTCTTTGTGGGGGTACTGGCGGGGATTCAGCTCCCCGGCTTTGTCGATCAATATGGCAAAAGCCTGCAGGCCCACCTGAGCGAGCTCCAAACCCAATTGGCCGGGTTTCAGCGCGATGCCGACCGTTTCTTCGATGGCGATCTGGATAAGCTTATCGCCCACTATGTGACCAACAAAGATCCGGTATTTACCTCCGGCGGCGATAAGCTCAACGCCATGGTAGAACGCCGCTCCGAGTTGCAGCAGGCCTTGGCCGACTTCCGCGAGAGTCTCTACAGCCCCTACCTGCAACTGGCGTTTGCGCCACAGGCGGATATCCGCCGCGAAGTCTGGGACAACTACAGCCACAATATTCTGCTCAAGGGCGATGCCATTGCCATTGGCCTACTCAGTGGCCTGCTGCTTGCAGCCTCGGCAGAACTGCTGCTCAGCTTATGTTGGCTGGCGTTGCGGGCGCTGTTTCGGCGCCGGCCGGCTGCCGCCTGATTGCCCCTGTAGAATGTCTGTGTTTGTCCATTCCATTAACGGCTATGATGGTTTGTAATTCCCACAGAAAGGACAAATACCATGATTGCACAAGGTCAAACTCTGCCGGATGCCACTCTGAGCCAACTCGGTAAAGAGGGCATGATCAACCACAAGGTTAAGGAACTGTTTGCCGGCAAGAAGGCCGTGCTGTTTGCTGTTCCCGGTGCCTTTACCCCCACCTGCTCCGAGGCTCACCTGCCGGGTTATGTGGTGCTGGCCGATGAACTCAAGGCCAAGGGCGTCGATATTATTGCCTGTGTATCGGTCAACGATGCCTTTGTGATGAAAGCCTGGGGTGAAGCCCAAAACGCCGGTGAGATCATGATGTTGGCCGACGGAGATGGTGCCTTCACCAAGGCGCTGGGGCTGGAAATGGACACTGGCGCCTTTGGTGGCTTACGCTCACAGCGTTATGCCATGGTGATAGACGATGGCGTGGTTTCTTTGTTGAATGTGGAAGCGCCCAAGACTTTCGAAGTCAGCAAGGCCGAAACCATACTGGCGAGTCTCTAATAGCGACTCAGGCGGCTTTAATGCCGAGATTCTGTTCTATCTCGGCGACACCTGCAGCCACCTGAGAGGCGATTGCCTGCCCTTGCTCTGAGGCGGTGATCGCCTGGCTGCGCAGCTGTTCCATGGCACTGGAGAAGGATTGCAGATGCGCCAGCTGTGACTGGGCATACTCGGTACCCTGCTGAGTCCCGCTCGCCATGGCAAAAGCCTGCTGTCTCACCTCCTGCGCCAGTTGTTTCAGGCTCTCGGCTCTCTGTCTCTGCCTGTCGCTCGCCTCGGCTATGCCATCCATACTCTGCCCCAGACTCTTGTTGGCATTGGTGAGCCGATTGAGAATGGCACCTATCTCATCGAGCGAGCTCTGGGTGCGACTGGAAAGGCTGCGCACCTCATCGGCCACCACGGCAAAGCCTCGACCCTGCTCACCGGCACGGGCGGCTTCTATGGCGGCATTGAGCGCCAACAGATTAGTCTGCCCGGCAATATTACCTATCACGTCGATAATTCCCGCCACGGCCGCCACTGAATCATCCAGACTGGCAAGCGCTTGATGACACTCGGCAACGGCGGTGCGGGTTGAATCTGTGGCTTCCAGCATCTGCTGCGCTTCGAGTTCACTCTGGTGCATCTGCTCGGCGGTATTGCCGGCACGGGAGGCCAGCGCAGCTGAGCTGTCACTCACCAGTCCGGCCAATTCACTGAGCTCCAGCGTTTGCTGCCGGGCCTGATCCACCACTTGTTGGGTCTCACGGGTACTGCCGGCCATTTCACTGATTTTTTGCACCAGCGCCGATAGGCTTTGGGAGATACGTGCCAATTGCTGCCGCTGCTGTTCATCCTCGGACTCGAAACGATTCAGCAGAGCATTGAAGTGGGCGGCTATCTGGCCGGTTTCACAACGGCGACTGATATTGAGGCGCTCGCGGGTATTGGACTCACTCAGTTGACTAAAGGCGGTGTTGAGCAGCTGCAACGGCTTCACCACCCTGAGCTGCTGCAAAATCAAATAAGCCACGGCAAATAAGGCCAGCACAGCCAAAGCCAGATAGAGCCACAGCTGTAGCTCGTGTTTGAGCTTGTCGGTACGTTGTTGCTGCTCAGCGGCCATGGTCAGCAAGTTCTGCTGCAACTTGTGCATATCGGCGCGCAGCGCATCCTGCATCTGACGGTTATCCAACAGTTGCTGCTCGGTATTGGTCACTTCCTTGGCGTAGCGACTGCTCAGACTCAGAAGTTCGGCGCGGTAGCTCTCGCCTATCTCCTCGCGCTCGGGTTCATCGTCACCCAGGGCAAATTCATCGGCCTCTACTGTGCGATAGAGACCAAGTAGTGGCAAGGCGCTGAGTCTGTCATGCCAGTCGGCCAACTGGGTTATGGTGCTGTCGAGGTAAGGCTTGAGTCTTTGCTCCCGTCCGAGCAGGTAATCCTGGGTCAGCTGTGACAACTGGTAAACCAGTGGCGGAAGCTCCCGACTGAGCTGCAGATATTCATGCGCTGCTTGTGGCGCCGTTGCCAGCCCTTGATCGCCGTAATCCGCCAGGCGCTTGTTGTTATCCAACATTTCGGTTTCGGCATGGGCCAACAGCTGCCTGGGATTTCCGGCCAACTTGCCGGCGGCGCGGTATTTGCCATCCAGAGCCGTCACCAATTGCGCCAGCTCCTGTGCCAACTGTGAATCTACCGGCAAACGGTCATGAATATCATTGAGCTGGGCTCTGGCCTGCTCCAATCGCCCGGCATCGCCACTGGCGAGATACTTATCCAGATTGGCACGGATATCTACCAAAAACTCTTGCTGCAAGCCTTGCAGCGTCTGGCTCTGCAGTTCTGCCTCTTGTCTCTGTTCACTGCTCCAGAGCACCAGAGAGGCGAGCAAGGCCGCCAACAAGAGCAACAACGCCGAAGCGCCGAGAGAAAGGGTGGAAATCTTCATGGCAAACTGCGCCCAATTGATTGAACTGAGCGCAGTTTATGACTGGAGCATGACAGTTGAATGACAGACAGCGTCTATGGCTAGTCCCTTGGCAACCACACCTGAGCGTGCAACCCACCCTGAGGGCGATTGCTGAGAATGACCTTGCCTTGATGCCTGTCTATGATGCGTTTGATGATCGCCAGTCCCAGCCCTGAGCCGACGCTGCCGCGGGCGCTGTCACCTTGGGTAAAGGGCTGAAACAGCTTGGGGATCTGGCTCTCGGCAATACCCGGGCCATTGTCTTCCACACTGAAACCTATGCGGTGTTTTTCCACCTGGGAAGCGATACGGATCCAGCCGCGGCCATATCGGAAGGCGTTTTCCACCAAATTGCCGATCACCCGCTTGATGGCCAGGCTCTGCATCGGCACTTCGGGGCATTCGGCCAGTACCAGCTCTATCTCACCGACTCTGTTGCTCTCGGCCTGGGCCACTTCGCGAATTAAACGGTTGATCTGTTCCGGCTCGCGAATGCTCTCCTGATCCTGGCGGATATAGGCGATAAACTGATTGATGATGGCATCCATGTCTTCAATGTCTTTGACTATGCCCTCCTGCAGGTAGGCATCGTCGTCCACCATCATCTCGGAAGCCAGACGAATTCGGGTCAGGGGCGTTCTAAGGTCGTGGGAAATCCCCGCCATCAGCAGCGCCCTGTCCTGCTCCAGCTGTTTCATACTCTGGGACATACGGTTAAAGGCATTGGTCACTTCGACGAGCTCACTGGAGCCGGTCAGCGGCAGCGGGTCAGGGAAATTACCTCTGGAAACTGAGATAGCCGCCTTTTGCAGCCGCCGCAGCGGCCGGTTCTGTTGCCGGGCAAACCACCAACCACCGGCGACACTCAAGGCGCCTATCACCAGCAGATAGAGGTTAAGGGGCGACAGGGCATTTTCGTTCCAGCCATTGAGGGGAACCTTGATCCAGATGGAGGGAGCCTGAGGTGGGCGGATCCAGATCTGCAGCAGATTGCTCTGGGCAATACGCACTTCGGCCGGGCCACCGAGATATTCCGACATCTGGGTTGAGAGGAATCCATAGTAGGTCGCCCGCTCGATACCGGCTTCTCTGGCCTGTTTCTGGTTATAGACATGCATGCCATCGTCGCGCACCTTGGCATTGAGGGCATCCACTATGGTGAGGTGTTCACGGCCCACCTCGACCCCATCGACAAACAACAGATTGATCTGGCGGGCGATAAGCTGGTTGATCTGCTGGTAACTGGGCTTAATGAAATAAACCGTCACAGTCAAATAGGAGACCAGCTGATTGATCAGCAGCAGGCAGCCTATCAGCATTACCGTTTGGCTGAAGGCACTCCTGGGCAACAGGCGTTGCCACCAGCGCAGCTTCATTTACGGGCGGCACCATCTGGCACAAACACGTACCCCAGGCCCCAAACCGTTTGGATATAGCGCGGGTTGGCGGGATCCTTTTCAATCAGCCGCCTAAGCCGGGAAACCTGGACGTCGATGGAACGCTCCAACGCCGAATAATCGCGGCCACGAGCCAGATTCATCAGCTTGTCGCGGGACAATGGCTCCCTGGGATGAGTCACCAACACCTTAAGCACAGCAAATTCACCACTGGTGAGGGCGATGGACTCTTCGTTGTGGTACATCTCGCGGGTAGCCAGGTTGAGGCTGAACTCGCCGAAGCTGACCATCTCTTCCTGCTGTGAAGGCGCACCTGGGATCTCCTGCACCTGACGGCGCATCACCGCCTTGATCCGTGCCAGCAACTCTCTGGGGTTGAAGGGTTTTGGCAGATAGTCATCGGCGCCTAGTTCCAGACCTATGATGCGGTCGACTTCATCGCCCTTGGCGGTCAGCATCACTATCGGCAGTGGATTGCCCTGTTGCCGCAGGCGGCGACAGATGGACAGGCCATCTTCTCCCGGTAACATAAGGTCGAGTACCAGCAGGTGAAAGTTCTCCCGCTCCAGCAAGCGATCCATCTGCTCGGCATTGGCGGCGCTGCGTACCTGATAGCCTTGTTCCATCAGATAGCGCTCCAGCAAGGCCCGCAGCCTCATATCGTCATCGACAACCAGAATCTTGGAGGTTTCTTGTCCCATGGGCTATTCCTCGAGTGCCAAGCTTGCAACTTGCACAATAGTATCTAAAAAAATGGCTAAATATCTTAAATTTAGCCATTTTAATACCAAAAATCACCCGAGACTTTGTAACAGTAGTTGATCTTCTGTTGTACCTCAGTGAGAACGAGCCAAATCGGCGGCCGTGAGGCTGACCCCTTTAATCTGGGCATAGAGCGACATTCCGGGCTGCAACGCCAACTCCTCAAGGGCCCAGCGGGTAATATTGGCCCACAGTGGCATACCCGCCAACCTCAACCTGAGCTGCACATAGTCGCGGTTGTCGACCCTGCTCACCTCCTCCAGAGTTACCGGCAGGATATTGCGAATACTGCTGCCGCTCGGCACCTGCAGGCACACAGAGACCTGATTGCTGTGAACCCGCACCCGTATCGGCTTATCCTGTTTGGGTAACAGTTCATTGACCCACAAGCTGTTACCGTCGGCGAGTTGCAAACGGGTCATGGCATACTCGGGATGACTCTCGGCCACTGTGGCACTCAACAGTGAGCTTTGTTCCTGAGCACTGAGCCAGGGTCTCAGCTCGTCACTGTCCCACACCTGCTCCAGCGGGCCACTGAGGACGCAGCTGCCCTTGTCCAGCACCAGCATCTGATCCGCCAGTTGCAGAATCTCATCCAGACTGTGGCTGACATAGATAATCGGCAGCTTAAGTTCGGCGGTGAGCCTCTGTAGGTAGGGCAACAGCTCGCGCTTGCGCGGCAAGTCCAGCGATGCCAGCGGCTCATCCATCAACAGAATCTCTGGACGGGTCAGCAAGGCCCGGCCTATGGCGACCCGCTGTTTTTCCCCACCGGAGAGGGTGAAGGGAAAACGGTCGAGCAGTTTCTCCAGCCCCAGCAGTTGCACCACAGTATCAAACTCGCGGCTGTCTTTATCCTTGCGGCCATAGTTGAGATTGCCGCGCACCCGATAGTGGGGAAACAGCCTGGCATCCTGAAACACAAAGCCGGCGTTACGCCGCTCAGGTGGCAGATTGATCTTCTTTTCTTTATGAAACAACCAGCGCTCTCCCAAACGGATCTCACCGGCATCCGGCGTTGCCAAACCGCCGAGAATATTAATCAGTGAGGTCTTGCCGGCGCCCGAGCGGCCAAAGACGGCGCTGACCCCGGAGAGAGGTAACTCTGTGTCCACATCCAGCAGGGTTTGTCCCAGCTGTTGCCTGATAGTGATTTTCAGCATTGTCCCAGTGTCCTCTGTTGCGCCCGCTTGCTGAGCCATTGGGAAGCGATCAGCGAAGCCAGTGAAATCAATATCGCAATCACACACAGCCTGGCGGCCTCGGCCTCGGCGCCCGGGGTCTCGATAAAGGAGTACATAGCCAAGGGAATAGTGCGGGTTTCACCGGGTATATTGGAGACAAAAGTAATGGTGGAACCGAACTCCCCGAGGCTGCGGGCAAAGGCCAGCACCATGCCCGAGACTATGCCGGGCGCGGTCAGCGGCAGGCTGATGGTGAAGAAGACCTTGAGTCGGCCGGCGCCCAAGGTACGCGCCGCCTGCTCCAGACGCACATCCACCCCTTCAAGCGCCTGACGAATGGCACGAACCATTAACGGGAATGACACCACCGCGGCCGCCAGTGCAGCGCCGCGCCAGCTGAAACTAAAGCTGAAGCCAAAAGTGTCATAGAGCCAACCACCGAGAAAACCGCTGCGGCCCATGGAGACCAGCAATAAATACCCTATGACCACAGGCGGCAACACCAGTGGCAGGTGGATCAGGCTATCGAGCACAGACTTGCCGGGGAACTCCAGCCGCGCCAGCACCCAGGCACACAAAATACCAAGCGGCAGGCTACAGAGCACTGCCACAGTGGACACCTTGAGACTGAGCAGCAAGGCGGCCACTTCATAGTCGGTCAACAAGCTCAAAGTCAGGATCTCAGTTTACGCCAAAGCCGTATTTGGCAAATACCGCCTTGGCGGCGTCGGACTGCAGGAATTGATAGAAACCTTCGGCGCCTTTGCTGTGCTCTTTACCCACCAGCGCCATGGGATAGCTGATTGGCTTGTGAGTCTCTTGGGGGAATACCGCCAGCTGTTTTACCCCTTGGGCCACTTTGGCATCTGTGGAATAGACAATCCCCAGAGATGACTCGCCGCGTTCGACCAACGCCAAGGCACCGCGAACACTATTGGCTCTGGCCAGCAGAGGTTCGGCCTGTTGCCACAAACCCAAGTTTTCCAGCGCCTGCTTGGCATAGCGACCGGCCGGCACATGATCTGGATCGCCAACCGCCATCCGGCTGTTACCCAATGCCTGTTTGAGATCCCAGGAAGCCGAGATTTCAACCTGGTTCAGCGCACTGCCTTTCGGCGCGATCAGCACCAGCGTGTTACGCAGCAGAGTGACCCGACTATCACTGTCAATGGCCTTGTTTTCATCGAGATAGTCCATCCATTTCTGGTTGGCCGACAGAAACAGCTCGGCGGGCGCACCTTGGGCAATCTGCCGGGCCAGAGTCGAAGAGGACGCAAAAGAGAACACTGTTTCAGTGTCATGCTTGCGGTCATATTCGGCGCCCAGTTCATTCATGGCATTGGTGAGTGAGGCGGCGGCAAAGACGGTGACTTTTTCCTTGGCACTGACGTTAAAGGCCAACAATAACCCCAGAGCCAAGCTCAGGGCAGGACGGAACAGGGACTTCATAACGACTCCTTGGTGAAATGATTGCACTATTTAGATACTGCCAACGTTATATACATAGTTATATAACGATAAGCAAGCCTGTGAGCGCCAGTGAGTGATCCCTGTGGTCTTTATCAGCGCAATAAGGGAGAATAACCCCGACACTGATAAGGAATATGCCATGGACCTCAAAGCCCTGTTAACTCTCAACAATGCCGATAAACTGTTTGCCAATCCCAAGCGCATTGCACTGTTGAAGCAGATACGCATTACCGGCTCCATCAGCCAGGGGGCCAAACAGGCGGGCATCAGTTACAAGGCGGCCTGGGATGCAGTCAACGACATGAATCTGCAGGCTCCCCAGCCTGTGGTCAGCAGTGAAAAGGGTGGTAAAGGCGGTGGCGGCGCCAAGTTGACCGAGTTTGGCGAGCGTCTGCTGAAGCTCTACGAACTGATGGATCAAATGCAGGACATGGTGCTCAAGGCGCTGTTGGATGCGGCCGTTCCCATGGATAACCTACTAGATCTGATGGCCCACTTCTCGCTCAAGACCAGCGCCCGCAATCAACTGGCCGGTGAAGTCATTGCGCTCAAGGATGATTCACTCAATGACAATGTCAGGGTCAAATTGGCCGGTGGGCAGGAGATAGATGCCGCCATCACCCATGCCAGCACAGACAAACTGGGGTTGCATATCGGCAAAAAGGTATTGCTGCTGTTCAAGGCTCCCGCCGTCAGTATCCACTCGCTGCAGCAGCCCCTCAGCAGTGGCAATCGCCTCAAGGGCCAATTATTGCAAATCAAACGCGATCCCCAGCGCAGCGAAATCACCCTGGATATCGGCGGCAACGACCGCCTCTACGCTTCGGTATGCAACGACAGCATTGAGGGCTTGCCATTGACTCTGGGCGATCATCTGCAGGCCAGCTTTGAGCCGGGGCAGACACTCATCGCCTGCTTAAAATGACAAGCAAAGGCATCCTGTTTATCCCATTAGCAGAAAGGCGCACTTGCAAGCACGCCTGAGTTCTGTAAATCTTCAGCACTATTGGCATCGGCGCCTGGCGCCAACAGCAAGTTGATCGAATAAACCGATGAAAGCCCATTTGATTACCCGTAAGGGCTGGGAAGCCCTGGACAAAGAACTCAAATATTTGTGGAAGGAATACCGCCCCGAGATCACCCTCAAGGTACAAGAGGCCGCGGCTCAAGGCGACCGCTCCGAAAACGCAGATTACACCTACAACAAACGCTTACTACGGCAGATAGATCGCCGGATCCGCTATCTGGTTAAACGCCTGGAAGAGCTGAAAATAGTCGACTACTCACCGCAGCAGGAAGGAAAGGTGTTTTTCGGCGCTTGGGTCGAACTGGAAAATGACCAGGGCACTGTGGTGCGCTACCGGATTGTCGGCAAGGACGAGATAGATACCAAGAAAGGTTATATCACCATAGACTCCCCCATGGCGCGAGCTCTCATAGGAAAACAGGTTGATGATGAAGTCCAGGTGCAAACCCCATCCGGGATCAAAGAGTGGTACATCAATGTGATCCAATACCAGGCGTTTGAAACAGATGTGTCAGAATAATCTCAATTTAACAATTTGTTATTGAAAAAAATCTCAGGAAAAAGGTAGACTTCCCACGTTTGGCTCGAAGATGTGCAGGGAGATGCCTGCCGGGCCGGACGACTCAGCTTTCAACATAGGAACAAGGAAGTGCAGACTCTCAAAAAATCCGATAAGAGTTATGGCGTAGCCGTGTGCCTTTCAGGCATTTTCGGCATCTTGGGCATACACCATTTTTACTGTGGGCGTATTCTGCATGGCCTGTTTGATCTCGGTCTGGCAATAGTAGGTATTACGCTGATTTCGACAGATGATCCTACCTTGGTATTCACCGGAATAGCTGTACTGGCGGTCGATATTATCCACACAGTGATAATCACTTTTATGTTACTCGTAGGAAGCTATAAAGATGGGCAGGGTAGGCTGATCACTTACCCGGGACAAAAGTTAACTTAAGGACAAACAATGACAATCGAAAATGAGCAATTGAGCGACAAGGGTTTCGTACCTACTCTACTGCTGTGCTTCTTCCTGGGCAGCTTCGGCGTGCACCGTTTTTACACAGGTAAAATCGGTACAGGTCTGCTGATGTTACTGACCCTGGGTGGCCTGGGTATTTGGACTCTGATCGACTTTGTTCGTATCGCCATCGGTAGCTTCCGTGATGCCGAAGGTCGCCAAATCAAAGCAGCCTGATCCCTGTATGCCAGTGGCACCAGCCACTGGCATCCTTACTCACTCCTTAGAAAGCACCCTTCCATTACGTAACATCTCTTCCGCTTCTAAGCGCTCTTGCTCCCTTTGTGCCTGAGTGGTACATCTTCTTATCGGCATCCTCGAACCTGTCACTGTAACTTTTTCACAGTGGTAACCATCACTGCGCTCCACATCTGCCTGAGCCTGCTGCGATTCATCAGTACTACTACAAGCTCCCAGACACAACACCATAACTACCGAGGCAACACATCCTTTCATTCACTTTTTCCTGTAAAATTCTGCTGCATTGCCAAGCTACACAACTAATTGACAAGTAACAATTGCGCTTCATTTGCTCAACAAACACAAAGATACAAATTGGCGCCATTTATCTGCGGCCAAAAAGTCGGATATTCCGGCTATGGTGCATCAGCTCTGAGCCTTGAAGCCAAAGTTTAAGATCATCTATTTAACATAAGTTGCACTTCAAACCGATACAGATACAAAGTGTCACATGGCAAAACAAAAATCTGCATGATGACAATTTCGTCAAAGAGGAACCTTATGACCCGCTTACTGATATTATTGCTGTGGCTGTTACCTGTCGGGATCATGGCAGCCCCCTTTTCCGGTGAGTTGCTGATAGACAAGACCTGCCCGCTGTTTCAATCGAAGAACAAGGGCACTAATCCCGGGCAGCTTTACAGCAACCCCGGACAAAGGCTGGAGATAGTTGAGCGCCTCGGTCACGACACGCCCACCTGGTTCAGGGTCAAGACCTCGGCGACACAATCACCTCTGCGCTGGATTGCCGCCGATTGTGGTCAGCTGCAAGCGGGCGCACTGCCTGCTGAACCTCAAACCAAAAACGCCTGTAACCTGGCCGATAAATACGATAGCCATCTGCTGGCTCTGTCATGGCAAAACGCCTTTTGTGAGTCAAAAGGTTCCAGCAAACCCGAATGTCGCAGCCAAAGCGCCGACCGCTTCGATGCCAGTCATTTCAGCTTGCACGGCTTATGGCCCAATAAGCGCTCTTGCGGCATCAGCTATGGCTATTGCGGCAAGGTCAAACACAAGCCCGATAACTTCTGCGCTTATCCCGCCATTGAGTTGAGTGAAGCCGTATCCGAGCGCCTGGCTCAGATGATGCCCAGTCACGCCTATGGCAGTTGCCTGGAGCGGCACGAATGGTGGAAACACGGCAGTTGCAGGGATGAAAATGCCGAAACCTACTTTTCATTGGCACTCAAACTGACCACAGAGGTTAACCAGGCAACGCCTCTGCTCAACCTACTGCAACAAAACATCGGCGCCAAGATAGCGACCGATTCTTTAAGACAAGCGTTTCAGCAAAGCTTTGGCCCTTCGAGCGAACACAAGCTGAGCCTTAAATGTCACCGGGGGATGTTGACCGAAATTCAGCTCAGTCTTCCCGAAAAGATAGATGACAGCGACCTAAAGACTCTGCTGCAACAGGCACCCAGAATTGCTCCCGGCAACTGTGGTAGCCAAATCCGCATCGATGCGGCCAACTGAGAGAAATTAGAGCGCCATGGTCAGCCGAATAATACTGAAAACAGCCCCTTGCGGGTCGTTGATCACCGCAAAACGCCCCACATTGGGGATATCTGTAGGTGGCACACAAACCTTGCCGCCCAATTCGGCCGCCCGACAAGCCATCACATCACAGTCATCAACACTGAAATAAATCATCCAGTGGGGCGGCACGTCACCCCACTGCTCGGTCATTTGCAGCATACCGCCAATGCCTTCATCACAGCTGTCGCTATTGAGAAACCATTCTGTATATTCAAAATCGACAGCATTCTCACTGCGACGCATCTGCCAGTTGAACACCTTGGGATAAAAGATCTTGGCCGCTTCAGGTTGCCGACAGGCGAGCTCAACCCAGCATAGAGTGTTGGCTTCCCACTTACGCCCGGCACCGGGATGTTCGATACCCTGCCAAACCGAAAAATGGGCCCCTTCGGGATCGGTAAATAGCGCCATCTTACCGGCACAGCCAACCTCATGGGGGCCCATCAGAAGCTGACCGCCGGCGGAGCTGATGGCCTCAATACAGTGGTTAATATCCTCCACCGCAAAGTAAACCGCCCAGTGACTGGGAACCCCCTGCTGCTGTAATTCAGTAGGCAATTGATAAATGGCACCTATATCTTCATGCGCCTGCTTCAACATGGTATAGGCGCCTTCCGGCATGGGGATATCTTCAGCTTGCCAACCAAAGAGACGACAATAAAAGTGCTTGGCACTGTTCCAGTCCTGCGTCCCCAGTTCTACCCAACAGGGCTCGCCATGTCTGTATGCTGTAATCTTCATTATCCGGTTTCCAATTCTGTGTTGCGCAGTGGAGGCTGATGAAGCCGGTTCCATTTACGTTAAACACTAATAGAAATTATACCAGACTGTATAGAAAATATACGATGGCAATATCGAATTGAGAATATAAGGGTTTGACGATATACAGAAGAAAAAAGGCCGTAGCCTGTTGGTTAGCACAAACTTTCCTTGTCACGCTTCCCTATGCTGCACAATGTGCCAAACAACAGACTACGACGGAACAATGAGATGCAAAATCTCATACATAAAAAGGATGCAGGGCAATGGACACAATCCCTTTATGCGTAAGTAATACTGGCTTATCGAGAGCAGGATAACTATCAGACAAATCCCAAGAGAGTTTGGCACCCTTCCTAAAGGGGCGCTATTTAGACTCAGAAGGCCAAAATGACCCGATCCCCTTTGAGAAATATATTGCCTTTCAGTTTATTGGCTTTTACGGATAGAAAAACGAGACCGGCACCTGTGTAACTTAAATAGTCATAGGTTGCGGATAAAGCCCAGTGCAAAAAACGAATATTGATTCATGAGCTACTGGGAGCAAGTATCAACTATGACGAAACTAATTGGAGCGGGTGATGGGAATCGAACCCACGTATGCAGCTTGGGAAGCTGCCGTTCTACCATTGAACTACACCCGCACAAAACACTCGGCATGGACGATATAAATTACTGACTTTTATAGTCTTGTCAAGAAGCCGCTCTTTCATTCCTTTGAAAAAGAGAGCAGCTTCTCGCTTCAGGAATACTTAGGCAGTATACCAGCCATGGCCAACAAATGGCAGGCAGCCGTCAGTAATCCAAACAGCACCACTATGGCTATCAAAGGTGTACCGCCCGGCACACGAAAGCCCTGGCTATCGGCAAATTGTTGTCTTGAACGCCAAGCCATCAAGGCCGGCACTATGACGGCCCAAACTGTAGCCGCCAGGGCAGCAAAGCCGATAGCGACCAGGAAGCCATCGGGAAACAACATACCCAATAAAGTCGGAGGCAGGAAAGTCACCAAGGCGGTCTTGGCCCTGCCACAGCGACTGTCGTCAAAACCAAACAGATCTGCCAAATAGTCAAACAAGCCCAAGGTCACCCCAAGAAATGAAGAGGCTACCGCCAGATTGGCAAACAGAGTGAGCATGGTGTTGAGCAGCGAGTTATCCATCACCTTGGACAAGGCGCCAACCAATACGCCCATATTGCCGCCCTGAGCAATAATAGCGCCGAATTCGCCGCGGGAAATATTACCCATGGTCGCCACCAACCAACACAGGTAGATAGCCAAGGCGATAAAGGTACCTAAAAAAATCGCCTTGATAATAGTGCCCGGTTGCTTGCCGTAGTATTTCACCAGCGACGGCACATTGCCATGATAGCCAAAACTCGCCAGCCCGAAAGGAATGGCCGCCCACAGATATGAGCCATAAGAGTTCTCGCCATCAGGTAGTAACAACTTGCTGGTGTCTATGCCGATCAGCAGATTGCCTATCGCCAGAAAGAAGCTGATAATCATCCCGCCCAGCATTATAGTGGTGATCCGATCCACGGCCTTGGTACTTATCAGCACCACCAGTGCCAGCACCAGGGCAAACACCAGGGCGGCAAAGCTCTGCGGCAGGCTGATATCCATCCCTTCCAGGCTGTGATTGACTATGGAGCCGCCGCCACTGATATAGGCGTAAGTAAGGATATAGAGCACGAAGGTTATCGAAGCGCCGTTAAGCACCCGCCAGAATTGCCCCAAAGTTTCCTTGGTGAGGGTGTCAAAGCTGGCGCCGGGCTCAAAATGGAGATTGGTTTCCAGCAGCAGTAGCCCGGACATGAACATGCAAAACCACACCCCCAGCAGCATAAGCACAGAGTAGCCAAACCACATGCCGGCACCTTCTACCGGCAGCGAAAACATGCCGGCACCGACTGTGGTCCCGGCGATGATCATGGCGCCGCCCAGCAAAGACGCCTTGGCAGGCGCCGCATTCATATGATTGGCCATCAGGCCTCCTGTTCGGCGGCGACGCTGTCAACTATGGTTTGCTTGACCTGAGGACGCAGTAGCTGGTTGGCATAATCCCGGGTTCGCTCTATATCATGGCGGGTATCTTCCTTGGTGAGATACCCAAGCTCTTTGAGCTTGATACTCAAGATGCCGTAGAGTTTCTTGTCGTAAAATTCAGGGGCAGTAATCCCATGCAGCGCGCCAAGACGACTGGCCAACTTGTGGCTTTCGCGCTCCAAATCGCCACGCTCAATACCCGGGTGCGCGGCCAGCAAGTTAAAGATGATGGCGTAACGTTGAAGGGTTTCGCTCATGGTTTCGGCCAGCAACGCCAGCGGATTGATCCCGGCTTCCAGCACTCGGAAGCCATTGACTTCTTCGGCCACCAAACCTTTGGCAATGAAACGATCCAGCAGTTGATCGGCATAGGCTCTGACATCGGCCTTACCCATAAACAGCTCGGCCTGCAGCAAAGGATAGAAATCCTCAAGCACCGCTTGCATCCGAGATCGGCAGCACTGCTCTTGACGCACCAGGCAGCTGGCCAGCAAAGAAGGCACCATAAATAGGTGAATGATGTTGTTGCGATAGTAAGTCATGGTTACCGCAATCGACTCGTCGATTGAGATGATATCGCCCAGTTCATCTTCCTGAACCGTAAACTTATTCAGCTCCAGACCTTGTTGCAGCAATTGCTTACCGTCACCTTCGGCCACCGAGATGTACTGGGTGTAAGGCACTTCCTTGAGCAGATCCAAATACAAGTCCAACTGACGTTCCAACTGGTTTCGTTCCAGCGCATTCTGCTCTGAGGACAATAGTACCAAGCTGGTGAGGGTCACTGCGCTGGCAGCAGCAGCATCGTTGATATGAGTCATGACCCGATTGGCCAGAGTATTGACAGCCGGAGTCAACCAGCTGGGTTTCTGCTCGGGATCGGCTGCCACCTCTTCGCGCCAGTTAGGTGCCGCCTCACTGAGGAAATTCTGCAGCGTCACGGGCTCACCAAAGTTTACATAACCCTGACCAAAATTACCCAACTTACGCAAGGCGCCAACCACTTGCCAGACAGATTCTTTTTGCTTCTTCTTGCCGCTGAGTTCTTTGTGATAAGTGGCCACTTCCATAACGTGGTCATAGCCCAGGTACACAGGCACCAAAGTCACTGGTCGCTCAATACCCCGCAACACAGAGTTGACCGTCATCGCCAGCATCCCAGTCTTGGGCGACAACAACCGCCCGGTACGGGAGCGGCCACCTTCGGTGAAGTACTCAACCGAATAGCCTTTGGCAAACAGCTGATCCAGATACTCACGGAACACTGCAGTATAGAGTTTATTACCGTTGAAACTGCGGCGGATAAAGAAGGCACCACCACGGCGGAATATAGGCCCGGCAGGCCAGAAGTTCAGGTTGATACCGGCGGCGATATGAGGCGGAACCATACCCTGAAAATAGAGAATATAGGAGAGCAGCAAATAATCCATATGACTGCGATGGCAAGGTACATAAACTATCTCATGTCCATCATGATGCAGCTGGCGTATCTGCTCGGCGCCCTTGATGTTGATCCCCTTGTAGAGCTTGTTCCATAACCAGGTGAGGATCCGCTGGGCAATACGCACCAGGCTGTCTGAATAGTGGGCAGCAATCTCATCGAGATATTCCTCCGCCATTTCCCTGGCCCTGGCCTCGGGGATCTTCTTGGCTGCGGCTTCCTCTTTTATAGCCTTTTTAAGGGTTTCTGAACGCAACAGTTCATTAAACAGCGCTTGACGGTTGGGCAGTAATGGCCCGGTCATCACCTTACGCTGACGGCGGAAATGTACCCTGGCCACTCGCGCCAACTTATGGGCAATAGCTTTATCGGTTCCATGTTCATCGGCCATCAGCCGCAGCGAGACCGCATTGGAAAACTGCACAAAGTTGTCTCGCCCCAGGAACAAGATCATTAGAAACTTGCGCAACCAAGTGGGGTTTTCCCGCTCAAATACGGCGGCGCGCATGCTGTCATCTTCCTTACCCGGAGTTCGGCCCCAATAGAGACTCACCGGCACCAATTGAATATCCAGTTGTGGATTGGTCTGATGCAAATGAAGCAAAGAGGTGAAACAGCTGAGAAAAGGTTTATTGCCCTTGCGCTTGCCGAACAGGGGCTTTGCACCTTCCAGGCAGACGACTCTGGGAACGGTAATATCATCAACCTTGAGCGTCTCATAAGGGCAAGGCAAACCAAACTTACGGGTGACTTCCGCCAACGCCGCGATATCACTGACAGACTCCGTCTTCATCACGTAGGCCATCGGCTTGGCGAGATCCAGGTTCAAATCGGCGAAAGGATCCTGAGGCACCACAGTGGTATGCACCAGCTTGCTTTGGAGCCAGCGAAGTGATTTAAACCAGAATGAATCTTGTTTGGACATGTTTTTCAGTGTCTGAGCCACAATCAATAGCCCAATAGAATACCAGAACTTCCTGAATCTTAGCTAGGGAAGGTGCGAACCGGTCCCGGCAGCTCCTCTGGCAAATTCCTTGAACTCCACATAATTCGTAAGCCTGACTGTCCAAATCTGCCACAGGTTAAAACATTTACCCTCCCCTAAACGTTTCAATTTTGGTTAATACTTGCGCTGATCAAAATACTGTATATACTGACAGGTACTGTATGAAAAAACAGGAATCACCATGAGACCACTGACACCGCGCCAGGCACAGATTCTGGAATTGATTAAACGCAATATAGCCGACACCGGCATGCCGCCAACCCGGGCTGAAATTGCTACCCGGTTAGGCTTCAAGAGTGCCAATGCCGCAGAGGAACACCTCAAGGCACTGGCAAAGAAAGGCTGTATTGAGATCATGCCAGGCACCTCTCGTGGTATTCGCTTGTCACATGATGAACAAGCGGAGTCAGAAGCAGGTCTGCCCTTAATAGGCCAGGTCGCTGCCGGGGAACCCATACTGGCACAGGAGCATGTTGAGCAGTATTACCAGGTCGACCCTGGCATGTTCCATCCCTGCGCCGACTTCCTACTGCGGGTACGCGGCGACAGCATGAAGAACATAGGCATTCTCGAAGGTGATCTCCTGGCGGTTCACAAGGTACAAGAAGCCCGTAACGGTCAAGTCGTGGTGGCCAGGGTTGAAGACGATGTAACAGTGAAGCGTTTTGAAAAGAAAGGTAATGTGGTTTATCTACATGCCGAGAACGAGGCTTACTCCCCAATCAAAGTCGACCTGACTTTCCAGCCATTGACCATTGAAGGACTGGCGGTAGGCATAATACGCAATGGAGACTGGCTATGAGCATAATGACGGGCAACGCCCCAAGACACCCAGGCCTGTGGACAGACACCAGTATTGCCGGCAATCAGCCTTGGCAACATACCGGCATCTCCAGCTTGGCCAGCCATAGCCAGGGACGTCAGGAATTATTACGCCTCTGCCCTCAATTGGCGCAATTGAGTCAACAGGGACGCTGGATAGTCTTGATTAACGCCCCTGCCAACATAGGTTACAAGGAAACCTTAGCAAGGGCCGGTGTCAGAATGGATAGAGTTCTCTTGGTGCGCACCAAGGATGAAATCGAAGCCCTGTGGGCAACGGAAAGAGCCTTGACCAACGGCACCTCCAGTGCAGTGATCAGTTGGATAAACAGCCTGGATGCCCGTGATAACCGTCGATTGCAGCTGGTTGCCCGTAACGCCAGAGCCATGGGAATAGTGCTGGAAACAGGACGGCAGGCGAAAGAGATGGATAACCGCCTCAACGAACTTACCCGCTCCATCCATTAATTGTATGAATAAAGGCCATTCCTGGGATGGCCTTTATTCTGTGCCTTTTGGGTGCATTACCTTTCCTTGTAAATCGACGCAAAGCCGCGCTGGTCAGCCCCTCACGCAGAATTCACCTCTAGATTAACAGACGCTTTTCTTTCATACAGTTAGAAAATATCGTGATCTTGATCAATATTTAATCTACAAGTAATGTAAGAACAACGATTGTGTTATCTCCATGCAATTCGTCGTAGGTTGAACGTCCCATTTCGCTTTATAGCGAGTAAGGCCGTCGCCGGAAATGCTGAGTATATTCAGCGGTAAGTGCAACAGTGGTTACCACCTGTATACCTAGATCTAAGTGAAACCGCCGCCGCACTTTGAAGTCATCGTTGCTTTTTTGGGAACTGAAGAGTTTGCATAGAGCAAAGACTTACTGTGTGACTCTTCTTTGTAGTTGCGAATGCAATTGACAGAGGAGATGTCTTGTGAAGCAATGGCTGTGTGTTTTGCTGACCTTGTTGTGCGTCAGCTTGTTGTCTCCAGGTGCTCAGGCAGATATGCCCTTGAATATGACTCAAGGGGTAACTGAGATCAGTGGCAAGGTGTATCACCTGCACATGATCATTCTTTATATCTGCTGCGCCATAGGTTTGGTCGTATTCGGCGTGATGATCTACGCCATGATCAACCATAGAAAATCCAAAGGGGCAGTCGCGTCCCAATTCCATGAAAGTACCAAGGTAGAAATTGCCTGGACGCTTATCCCCTTCTTAATCCTTATCCTGATGGCAATCCCCGCAACCAAGACGCTGATTGCCATGGAGGATCCCAGTGATGCCGACCTGACGGTCAAGATCACCGGCTCGCAATGGAAATGGCACTACAGCTATTTCGGCGAAGACATCGACTTCTTCAGCATATTGGCAACGCCGAGGTCCCAGATAGAAGGCCAGGAAGCCAAGGGCGAGCACTACCTGCTTGAAGTCGACAAGCCGTTGGTATTGCCCATCAATCGTAAAGTCCGATTCCTGATGACCTCAGATGATGTGATCCACTCCTGGTGGGTGCCCGCCTTTGCCGTCAAAAAAGACGCCAATCCCGGTTTTATCAACGAAGCCTGGACCCGGGTGGACAAGCCGGGGATCTACCGCGGCCAATGTGCCGAGCTTTGCGGTAAAGACCACGGCTTTATGCCGATTGTGGTGCAGGTACTGGCAGAAGATGAGTTCGACGCCTGGATGGCAAAGCAGAAACAAGCCGCGGCTACGGCCGCCGAAGAAGCTCAGGCGGCCCTCAGTGAGACCATGAGCCATGATGAAGCCATGGCGCTTGGCGAACAGATCTATATGGCGCGCTGCGCCGCCTGTCATCAGCCAAACGGCGCCGGACTTCAAGGGGTGTTCCCGGCGCTCAAGGGCAGTGCTATTGCCATAGGTCCAATAGCAGCCCATCTGGACATAGTGATCCATGGCAAGACAGGCACCGCCATGCAAGCCTTCGGCAAACAGATTACCGCCAAGGAACTGGCCGCTGTGGTGACCTATGAGCGCAATGCCTGGGGCAATAACACAGGCGACACAGTGCAAGCCGCCGACGTCAATAACCACGGGCAGTAGGGGAAGAAGATGAACTCATTCAGTCAAGATGCGAAAGCCGGTGTTCAGGAAGTCACTGAACAGGAACACCAGCATCATCACGCCCCCAAGGGGATCATGCGCTGGTTGCTGACCACCAACCATAAAGATATAGGCACACTCTATCTCTGGTTCAGCTTCATCATGTTCCTAATCGGGGGCGCCATGGCCATGGTGATCCGTGCTGAATTATTCCAGCCCGGTTTGCAACTGGTCGAGCCCAATTTCTTTAACCAAATGACCACAGTACACGGTCTTATCATGGTTTTTGGTGCCGTGATGCCGGCCTTTACCGGCCTGGCCAACTGGTTGATCCCCATGATGATAGGTGCGCCGGATATGGCGCTGCCGAGGATGAACAACTGGAGCTTTTGGATTTTACCCTTCGCCTTCTTAATCCTGCTTAGCTCATTGTTTATGGAAGGCGGCGGCCCCAATTTTGGCTGGACCTTCTATGCGCCATTGTCGACAACTTATAGCGCAGACAGCACAGCCTTGTTTGTTTTTTCAATACATATCATGGGGATAAGCTCAATCATGGGGGCGATCAACGTGATAGTCACCATAGTGAATCTGCGCGCACCTGGCATGAACTGGATGAAGCTGCCCCTGTTCGTCTGGACCTGGCTTATCACCGCCTTCCTGCTGATAGCCGTCATGCCGGTATTGGCCGGGGCCGTGACCATGGTACTCACAGACAAATTCTTCGGCACCAGCTTCTTCGATGCCGCCGGCGGTGGAGATCCTGTGATGTTCCAGCATATTTTCTGGTTCTTCGGCCACCCCGAGGTGTACATAATGATCTTGCCGTCATTCGGCATCATCTCGGCCATCATTCCGGCATTCAGTCGCAAACCTTTGTTTGGCTACGCCTCAATGGTCTACGCCACCGCCAGCATCGCGATCCTCTCCTTCCTGGTGTGGGCACATCACATGTTCACCACAGGTATGCCTGTCTTTGCCGAACTCTTCTTTATGTACTGCACCATGCTGATTGCCGTGCCAACCGGGGTCAAGGTATTCAACTGGGTTGCCACCATGTGGCGGGGATCCATCAGCTTTGAAGCCCCTATGATGTTCGCCTGTGCCTTTATTATTCTCTTCACCATAGGCGGCTTCTCCGGCCTGATGTTGGCAATCACCCCAGCCGACTTCCAATACCATGACACTTACTTTGTGGTTGCCCATTTTCATTATGTGCTGGTCACCGGTGCCATCTTCTCCATCATGGCCGCCGCCTATTACTGGCTACCCAAGTGGACCGGGCATATGTACAGCGAGACCTTGGCCAAGTGGCATTTCTGGTGCTCGGTCATTTCGGTCAATGTGTTGTTCTTCCCGATGCATTTCCTCGGGCTGGCCGGTATGCCCAGACGCATCCCCGACTACTCGGTGCAGTTTGCCGATGTCAATCAGATTGTCTCCATAGGCGGTTTTGCCTTTGGCCTGTCACAGCTGATATTTCTGGTACTGGTGATCAAGTGTATTCGCGGCGGCGCCCAGGCTCCGGCCAAACCTTGGGAAGGAGCCCAGGGGCTTGAGTGGACTCTCCCAAGTCCGGCGCCTTATCACACCTTCAGCACTCCGCCGGAGATTAAGTGATATGGCAGACTCCCGCCCCGACAACCGTAAACTGGTACGCCTGCTGCTGCTTGGTGCCGTAGCCATGTTCGGCTTCGGCTTTGCCCTGGTGCCGCTCTATGATGTGCTTTGTCAGCAGTTGGGGATCAATGGCAAGACCAACACCAGCGCCGCCACTTATAGTGCCCAAGTGGATAACAGCCGCTTGGTCACTGTGGAGTTTATCTCTCAGGTGGCCAAGGGAATGCCGTGGGAGTTCAAGCCGGAAGTGACCCGTATCAAGGTGCATCCCGGCCAGTTGACCCATACCCGCTTTCTGGCCCGCAACCTGTCACACCAATACAAGATAGGTCAGGCGATCCCTTCCGTTTCACCGGGACAAGGTGCCGCCTACTTCAATAAAACCGAGTGCTTCTGTTTCAATCAGCAGCCGCTGGCTGCCGATGCCAGTGCCGAGTTGCCACTGGTGTTTTACGTGGATCCGGACCTGCCGGACTCCATCAGCACTCTGACCCTCTCTTACACCCTCTATGACATCACGGATAGACAGATATCCGATGCCCTGGAGCAAGGAGCAGCGAAATGACCAGTAAACATGAACACTATTATGTTCCGGCTCAAAGCGCCTGGCCGATTGTCGGCGCATTGGGGCTTTTCCTTATCGCCTATGGTGCCGGTACTTATGTATCCCAGCTCAAGTCTGACGGTGGCCACGGCAGTTACGTACTGCTGGCAGGAATTGCTGTCATTCTGTTCATGCTGATTGGCTGGTTCAGAAACGTGATCCATGAATCCATGAGTGGTCTCTATTCGCCACAGATGGACAGGTCATTTCGGCAGGGAATGAGTTGGTTCATCTTCTCTGAGGTGATGTTCTTTGCGGCCTTTTTCGGCGCCCTCTTCTATGCCCGTATGGTGGCCGTGCCTTGGTTGGGTGGCGCATCCAACAATGCCATGACCAACGAAGTGCTCTGGCCTGGATTCAGCGCAGGCTGGCCCTTACTGAAAACCCCGGACGGCACTGAAACCCAAGCCATGGGTTGGAATGGTTTACCCCTTTTCAACACCATTATTCTGCTTACCTCCTCTATTACCCTGCATTTTGCCCACCTGGGGTTAGAGAAAGGCAAACGCACCGCCTTAACCCTTTGGCTTGGAGTCACCATCTTGCTGGGACTGGCGTTTTTAATCTTGCAGGGAGAGGAATATGTCCATGCCTACACTGAGCTGGGGCTGACGCTGCAGTCCGGCGTTTATGGCAACACCTTCTTCCTGCTGACAGGTTTCCACGGTATGCATGTGACTCTGGGCACGCTGTTCCTGTTGGTGCTGTTTTTCAGGGTTTTAAAGGGGCACTTCAGCGCTGAGCGTCACTTTGCCTTTCAGGCCGGCAGTTGGTATTGGCACTTTGTCGATGTGGTGTGGCTATGCCTGTTTGTTTTTGTGTATGTGCTTTAGTAAGGCCGGGGATTAGGGGAAATAATCCCCAGCCCCAATGCCAGCAGCAACAAAAGAACCACCAACGCCGAAAACAGCACCCGGCGGCCAAGAAAACGGCTCATGGGAACAGATGAATCGCCGCGCACCATGATCCACAGGGCGCGACCAAGGTTGAAAATGATGAACAGCAGTAGCAGTACCAATATGACTTTAAAGAAAAAACTGACTGACATTCACTCTCCCATCCCTTGGGGGCGTTACCTTGCACTGTTATTTACTTTGGGGCTGTTTCTACTCATGGTCAAGCTGGGATTCTGGCAACTGCAGCGCGCTGAAGAAAAGCAACTATTGGCCCAGGAGATTACCGCCAGAGCGGATGCGGGGCCAAGCAGCTTTTCAGCTCTGCTGAGGCAAGACCCAGACACCCGACTCACAGGGCAGAAACTGCAGCTGAGCGCCAATGTATTGAGCGGAAAGCAATTGCTGCTGGACAACCAGGTGTATCAGGGACGCGTGGGCTACCTGTTGCTGCAACCTTTGCAAGTTGAGCCGGAGCAACCCTGGCTATTGCTGGAGCTGGGGTTTATCCCAGCCGCAGAAAAACGCAGTGAACTGCCAGAGATATTGCCATTACCGCCACGCCTCACCCTCGAAGGCCGATTGTGGCAAAAGGGCAGTAACCCACTGAGCCAAGAGCTCTTGGCCGAAGCCGGTTGGCCCAAGCGAATACAAAATCTCAACTGGCCGCAGCTCGAACACTTGCTTGGGCACAAACTGATCCCGGCCGTGTTGCAGCCGGTTCAGCTGGAAGGTGTGGACTTGCCAAGACCCTGGCAGCCATTGCCCATGCCGGCTGAAAAACACCTGGGTTATGCCCTGCAGTGGTTTTCCATGGCTGCCGCCCTGTTATTACTGCTTGTCTGGTGGCGCTGGAAACTGAATCGACACTAACCATAGGGCGAGCTGAATTCAGAACGCCCAATTACAGCAAGAGGAGCCAGGATGAACTCCCGAACCCAAAGACCACTCTTGATACTACTGCTGGCCTTTGCCCTGCCGGTGATACTGGCAAAACTGGTACTGAGCTTCGAGCTGTATCAAGGCGGAGCCACCAATAAGGGCCAGTTGCTGCCGGCTAATCTGGGTTATCAACAACTTGGGCTAGACAACCCGCTTCCCGGCCGTTGGCAAGTCCTATACCTGATACCGGCCAACTGCGATGAACTGTGCCAGGAACGACTCTACATATTACAGCAGAGCCATACGGCGCTGGGCGCCGAGATGGACAGGGTCGACACCCTGATTTTCATCAACCGGGAAAGCGACACGGAAGCTCCGCTAAACAAGGACTTTCATCGAGTCACTCTGGATAAACCTCTGACCGCCGAGAATCCATTACAGCAGCAGATGTTGGTGATAGTCGATCCTCTGGGCGCTTGGGTGTTGGCCTATCCTGTGATAGTGGGTCACCAGGGCCAACTCTTGCAGGGCAAGGCCTTGGTCAGCGACCTGCGCAAGCTGTTGAAACTCTCGAGGGTGGGCTGATGAAACTGAACTTGCTACTGAAGATGACCCTGATCTGCACTCTGACGGTCATCCTGTTGGGCGCCTACACCCGGCTGTCGGATGCCGGCCTTGGCTGCCCCGACTGGCCCGGTTGCTATGGCCATATCAAAGTGCCTTCCCAGGCCCATGAGTTGGCTCATGTCGAACGCCACTTTCCGGGACAAGAAATCGAACCCAAGAAAGCCTGGCTGGAGATGATCCACAGATACGTGGCCGGCTCGCTGGGGATTCTGGTATTACTTATTTTGATCCAGAGTTGGCGTGGCAGCGCAACCCCGAAGAAGCTACCGGGACTGATCGCCGCACTGATAGTATTTCAGGCGCTGCTGGGAATGTGGACTGTGACCATGAAACTGATGCCCGTCGTGGTCATGTCTCACCTGCTCGGGGGATTCACCCTGTTTTCGCTGCTGTTGCTGCTGTATCTCAGGCTCAGGCCTCTGCCAATCCCGGATGGCGATCCCCAAGCCCGCACCTTGGCGCCTTTGGCCATGGTGGCGCTGGCCATTGTGGTACTGCAAATTATGCTCGGCGGCTGGACCTCCTCCAACTACGCCGCCCTGGCCTGCACAGAGTTGCCTATCTGCGAAGGTGACTGGAGCAGCAACCTACGTCTGGCAGATGCCTTCTCTCCTTTTCAGGGGCAGCATCCCAGCTTTGAGTTCGGCGTATTGGATTATCACACCCGGATGACCATACATATTGCCCACCGAATAGGTGCCCTGCTGACCGCGATAGTGGTACTCACCCTGGCATTGATGCTCTGGCGCAGAGCCGACTCGAGCATGCTGAAACGCTCGGCTCTGGTACTCACCTTGGTGCTGGGATTACAGCTGTCATTGGGCCTGGCCAACGTATTGCTGCATCTGCCGCTGCCGGTGGCGGTTGCCCATAACGGCGGCGCAGCCCTGCTGCTGCTGACTTTGGTATTCATCAACTATGCGCTTTGGCGTAAAGCCTAAAGAGGGACTGTTTATGGCCAAACTACTCTCCATAGCCCAGGACGCGACCCGCACAGAGATCTCCTGGCGCGATTACCTGGAAATGACCAAGCCCAAGGTGGTAGCGCTGATGCTGCTCACCGTCCTGGTGGGCATGTGCCTGGCGTTGCCCGGTGCCGTCCCCCTACAGCCTTTGCTTGCCGGGCTAATGGGAATTGCCATGATGGCGGGCTCGGCGGCCGCCTTGAATCACCTTATCGATCGACGCATCGATGGCCTGATGGCCCGCACTTATAACCGCCCCTTACCCAAGGGACGAGTGAGCGTGAGCCGGGCCTTGAGCTTTGCCGTCTTGCTTGGAGTGGCGGGCTTTACCCTACTCTATTGGCTGGTGAATCCACTCACCGCCTGGTTGACCTGTGCCAGCCTGATTGGCTACGCCCTTATCTATACCGCCTATTTAAAGCGGGCAACCCCCCAAAATATCGTGATAGGTGGCCTTGCCGGTGCCATGCCGCCACTGCTGGGTTGGACGGCGGTAACCAATGACTTTCACGGCCACGCCTGGCTGTTGGTGATCATTATTTTCACCTGGACTCCGCCTCATTTCTGGGCCTTGGCCATTCACCGTCAAAAAGAGTACGCCAAGGTGGATATCCCCATGCTGCCTGTGACTCACGGGGTGGAATTTACCAAGACCTGTATTCTGCTCTACACCCTTCTGCTGGCCATCGCCTGCTTATTGCCGGTTTTGGTTGGCTTGAGTGGCCCCGTCTATCTGCTGGCTTCCACCATTCTCAGTTGCCTGTTTATCTACAAGGCCTGGCAACTCAAGTTTGCCGATCGTCCCGGGCTGGCGATGGCCGTGTTCCGTTTCTCTATCTATCAGCTGATGCTGCTGTTTATTGCCCTGCTGGTGGATCATTACCTCTGGAGTTGAATCATGAAGAAACGCATCTTGGTGGCGGGGATTTTGCTCATAGGTCTTGGCGGTTTGGCCAGTGTACAGCTGTTTCACCGACCTTCGTCTCAGCCGCCGCAGGCATTGCAAACCAGCTTTCAATATGAAACCCCAAGACCACTGCAACCTTTTGAGTTGCAGGACCAAAACGGCCATCAATTCGATAATGACAAGCTAAAACAGCAATGGAGTCTAATTTTCGCCGGTTACACCTCCTGCCCGGACGTATGTCCCACCACCCTTGGCAAACTCAGTGCCGTCTACCCGAAACTGGCACAAGTGGCACCAATACAGGTGATACTGCTCAGTGTCGACCCTGAGCGTGACAGCCAAAGCAAACTCAAGGATTACCTGGCCTTCTTTAATCCCGAGTTCATAGGTTTGCGAGCCGAGCACCCGGCATTACTGCCCTTCAGCCGCGATCTGGGCCTGGTGTATTCACTGGTCGGCGATGGCCCTGACTACCAAGTGGATCACAGCGCCTCTTTGATCCTGATCTCGCCCGACGGCCGCCGCTACGCCACCATCAAGCCCAGTTCACAGACACCCGGACAACTGCCGCAAATCCGCAACGATGAACTGCTGGCCGACTTTCGCACTCTGGTTACTCAGTATCAAGGGCCTCACTAACCCCCTAAAGAGCCTAGTCATTCATATACCATTTTTTCTTTTGAAAAGAGGCAGAAGTGAAATTTGCCGACTATCTTTTGTGTGTTGGGAAAACAGGGAAGCACTATGTCCATCGACACACTGGCACTGGGTTCAGAGATCAGCATTCGCAATATTCAGCCACTCTACCAAAAACTATTGGAGCTCTTGCATCGGGTCGATGAATTGATCCTGGATGCCGGTGAGTTGCACAAGGTGGATACTGCCGGCGCCCAGTTGCTGTACCTGTTTGCTCTGAGTTGCGACAAGCGAGGGTTGAAACTGTCATGGCAACAGGCTCAACCCACCTTTATCGCTCAACTGACGCGCCTGGGGATCAGGATCCCGACACTCGATTCGGATTTTGAAAAGGAAACGCTCAATGAAGACAATCCTCGCAGTTGATGATTCAGCCTCCATGCGGCAAATGGTGAGCTTTACTCTCAAGACAGCAGGTTTCGACGTGACCGAAGCCAACAATGGCGAGGAAGCGTTGAAAGTAGCCCAAGGCAGAGAGTTTGACCTGGTGATATCGGACGTCAACATGCCAATTATGGATGGTATCGAGCTGATACGTAACTTGCGCGAGCTGCCCAACTACAAGTTTGTGCCCATGTTGATGCTGACCACAGAGTCGACCACAGACAAGAAGCAACAGGGACGAGCCGCCGGAGCCACCGGTTGGATAGTCAAACCCTTCAACCCGGATCAGCTGTTGGCCACGGTTCGCAAAGTATTGGGTTAGCCTCCGGCAAGGAGCGGATATATGGACATAGATCTGAGCCAATTCACCCAGGTGTTCTTTGAAGAAAGCCTCGAAGGCCTGGAGGTCATGGAATCTGAGCTGCTGAAACTGAACGTGCAGCAACCGGATCCGGAAACCATAAATACCATTTTTCGTGCCGCCCATTCGATTAAGGGAGGCAGCGCCACTTTTGGTTTCAACCAGGTCGCCGGATTCACCCACTTGCTGGAAACCCTGTTGGATGAAATCCGTGATGGCCGCCGGGAAATGACCGCCAATCATCAGGATATGTTGCTCTTGTCGGTGGATCTGCTGCGCAACATGCTGCAGGCCTTGATGGCAGGTCAAAGCTTTGAATCGCCCCAGCAACAAGAGCTGGAAAACCGCTTCAATCAGGAGCTGTCCGAAGTTGCCGGGGTCGAAGATGCGCCGGATAACGCCTGCCAAAACAATGAAAAGTCAGCAGCCAAAGTATCAGAAACCAAAGAGTCTGAAACCAAAGATATTGGGCTCAGCTGGCAGATAGATTTCCATGCCGGCGCCGACATTCTCAGATGCGGCAACGACCCCATTTTGATGTTCAACGAACTCGCCGAGCTGGGTGAGCTAAAAGTCAGCCTGCCAGCGCAGGAACTGCCAGAGTTTGAAGACCTGGACCCCGAATCCTGCCGTCTGTATTGGCAACTGCAACTCAACACAGAGGCGCCACTTGAGCGGATAAAAGAGGTGTTTGAGTGGGTCGAGGACGACTGTGAAATCCATTATCAGCAGTTACCCGCCAAGGCACAGCTTGTCGAAGGTGTCTCACCGCAGGAACAAGCCCCCCTCTCGACTTCTGTCCCTGCCTCCCAAGAGACACAGGTCGCAGCCCCCACAGCCAAAGTGGAGTCCGGCAAGGCTGTTGCCAAAACGGCGGAAACCAGTTCTATCCGGGTCAGCACCGACAAGATAGACATGCTGATCAATATGGTGGGTGAGCTAGTGATCACCCAAGCTATGTTGGGGCAGATAGGCCAACAGGAACGCATTGACGATAACGCCCTGCTGTCACTGCAACAGGGGCTGGAGCAATTGGCCAATCACACCCGGGATCTGCAGGAAAGCGTGATGCAGATCCGCATGCTGCCTATCAGCTTCGCCTTCAACCGTTTTCCCCGCTTGGTACGCGATATAGGTCAGCAGCTGGGCAAGAAAGTCGAGCTGCTCCTCAAAGGTGAGGAGACAGAGCTGGACAAGACTGTGATGGAGAAAATTGTCGACCCCATGGTGCATCTGGTACGTAACTCTTTGGATCACGGCATTGAATCCCCAGCAGTGCGCAGCGCCAAGGGTAAACCGGAAACCGGCAGGATCACCCTCAACGCCTTCCATCAAGGCGGCAATATCGTCATAGAAATCACCGACGACGGCGCAGGATTGGATACCGGCAGAATTCTCGCCAAGGCCAGAGATAAAGGCTTGGTCGGCGCTGAAGAAGAACTCAGCACAGAGGCGATTCAGCAACTCATCTTTAAACCCGGCTTTTCTACCGCCGACAGCGTCTCCGACCTCTCTGGCCGGGGCGTGGGTATGGATGTGGTCAAACGCAACATTCAAGCACTCAGCGGCAGTGTAGAGCTGGCCTCAACGCCCGGCAAGGGGAGCCGTTTTACCATTCGTTTGCCTTTAACCCTGGCCATTCTCGACGGCCAGTTGGTGAGGGTCGGCGAGCATACTTATGTGGTGCCGCTGGTCTCCATCTATGAGTCGCTGCAAGTGGAAAGCAGCAAGGTCAACAAGCTGTCTGAAGAGCACGAAGTGATCCGCCTGCGAGACGAGTACCTGCCAGTCATCCGCGTTTATCAGCAGTTCAATCACCAGGCTCAGGCCAAAGAGGTCAAAGAGGGGCTGGTGATGGTGGTGGACAACAACAACCAAAAAGTCGGCCTGCTGGTCGATGAGTTGCTGGCGCAGCAACAAGTGGTGATCAAGAGTCTGGAAGACAACTACGCCAAAGTGCCCGGGGTGTCCGGCGCCACCATTCTCGGTGACGGCCGGGTGGCACTGATAGTGGATATTCCCGGACTCGTAGCCATGTCTGGCCTCAATCAAACTCAGGAACATGCAGCCTAGAAGGGAAGCGCAATGACAGAATCCAACCCTGCAACATCGGCAGCTGCGGAAGATCATTCACAGCAATACCTCACCTTTATGATGGCCGATGAGGAATATGGTGTCGATATTCTCTCGGTGCAGGAGATCCGTGGCTGGGAAGCAACCACGGTGATTCCCAATGCACCGCCCCATGTCAAAGGGGTGATCAATCTGCGCGGCACCATAGTCCCCATCATAGATCTGCGCCAAAGATTCGGTATCAAGACCCTGGCATATGGCCCAACCACAGTAGTGATAGTGCTGAAGGTGCGCCTGGATAAACAGCACAAGGTGATGGGCATAGTGGTGGATGCCGTTTCCGATGTTTTCAGTATCACCCAGAGCGAGATCCGCAGTGCGCCCGATTTTGGCCAGGACACGGACATGCGTTTCATCCATGGGCTCACCTGTGTGGCCGATAAGATGGTCATACTATTGAATATCAATATGTTACTCGGTAATGAAGTGCTGCCGGATGCATCACAACTTTCCAGTTTGCTGCAGCAACTGGACTTGGAACAGCCTCAGGCTGCCAACCTTTAAGACATCGAGGAAAGAAGAATGGATGCCGCCAATGCCAACCTAATCAACAGCAATCCCTGGAATCTGCTTGGCTTAATCACGGGCATCGCCGTGATGGCGCTCATGCTGCTAGGCCAGGATCCCAATATCATTATTATTCTGCAGGGCGTCACCCTGGTTTGCATACTGCTTGGGCTATTGCACTCACTCAAGCACAAAGGCACCCTGGATAGCGCCATCAACCAACTGCAGCGGTTGCTGAAAGACGGCACGCAGCAGTTTGCCGAGCTTGATCTGCCGGGCTGGAAGCCACTGCTGGACGAGCTCAGCCGTTGGCGTCAGAGCCAGCAACAGCAGCAAGCCATTCTCAAGGCTCTGGATATCTGCCAGGCCAATGTGATGGTGGCCAATCCAGCCGGTGACATTCTCTACTTCAACCACTCGCTGCAACAAACCATGCGGGACGCCGAGGCCGACATTCAAGAGGTATTGCCCAAATTCCAGGCCGACAAGCTGCAAGGTGCCAATATGGATGTTTTCCACCGCAACCCTGAGCATCAAAGGAAATTGATCGCCGGCTTGGAGCAGGTTTACTCGACTCAGATCAAGGTAGGTCGTCGCACCTTCAGCCTGATAGCTTCGCCGGTATTCGACGAAAACAAGCAGCGTATTGCCACTGTGGTCGAATGGCAAGATCTCACCGAAGCCCTTAGCAAACAACAATTGGAGCTGCAAAGCGCTACAGAGAACACCCGCATCAAGCAGGCTCTCAATGTCTGCCAGGCCAATGTGATGGTCGCCGATAGCGACTACAAGATCATCTACCTGAACGACTCACTGAATGAAATGCTGGCCGGCAATGAGCAAAAGCTGCAACAGGAGTTGCAGGCCTTCAACATGAGCAAGCTGATTGGCAGCAATATCGATATCTTCCATCGCCATCCTGAGCATCAGCGACAATTGCTGGACCAGCTCACCGACAGCTATAACACCCGCATCAAGGTAGCCGGGCTGACATTCAACCTGATTGCCACCCCGGTATTTGAGCAGGGCAAGCGTACCGGCACAGTAGTGGAGTGGCAGGATATCACCGCCAGCCTGGCCAGAGAGCAGCAGGAAAAACAGCTGGCGGCCGAAAATGCTCGCATTCGTCAGGCATTGGATAATGTCAGTTCAAATACCATGGTGGCGGATAACGACGGCAATATCATCTACCTCAACCAGGCTGTGCAGCAGATGTTTCAAGCAGCCGAGAAAGATATTCTTCGCGATCTGCCCAAGTTCAATGCCGACAAACTGCTGGGACAAAATATCGATGGTTTCCACAAGGTCCCCAGTCACCAGCGCAATATTCTCGCCGGATTAACCGAGACCTACGACAGCCAGCTGCAAGTCGGTGGCCGTACCTTCAGAATCATTGCCAACCCGATACTGGACGCGGAACAGGGACGAATTGGCACTGTGGTTGAATGGGCCGATCGTACCGATGAGGTAGCCATAGAGCAGGAGATTGATGCCATTATCACGGCGGCCAACGACGGTGATCTGAGCCGCCGCCTGGATATTCATAACAAGGAAGGCTTCTTCCTTAATCTTTCCAACGGCCTTAACCGCTTGGTCGGCATCGCCGACAATGTCATTTCCAAAGTCGCCGATATCTTCGATGGCCTGGCCAAGGGGCAACTGGATCATAAACTCGACGGCGAATATCAGGGTCAGTTTGCCAAGCTGCAGCAAGATGCCAACGCCACCATCAGCAAGTTGACCGAAGTGATTGGGGGTATCAATGACTCGGCCAATACCGTCACCTCTGGAGCCGAAGAGATAGCTCAGGGCAACGCCGATCTTAGCCAGCGTACCGAAGAGCAGGCCGCCTCCCTGGAACAAACCGCCTCCAGCATGGAGCAGATGACGGCCACTGTGAAACAAAGCGCCGAAAATGCCACTCTAGCCAACAACTTAGCCCAGCAGGCCAGCGAGAAAGCTGGCGAAGGTGGCAAGGTAGTCAAACAGGCCGTCAGTGCCATGGAGGAGATCAACACCTCGAGCAAGCGCATTGCCGACATCATCAGCGTGATAGATGAAATCGCCTTCCAAACCAACCTGCTGGCGCTGAATGCTGCGGTCGAGGCAGCCAGAGCCGGAGAACAGGGCCGTGGTTTTGCCGTAGTGGCCGGAGAGGTACGTAACCTGGCACAGCGCAGCGCCGGTGCTGCCAAAGAGATCAAAGAACTTATCCGCGACAGCGTCAACAAGGTTACGGATGGCACCCAGTTGGTCAATCAATCCGGTGAAACCCTGCAGGAGATAGTGCAAGCCGTCTCTAAAGTTGCCGACATGATCAACCAGATCAGCATAGCCGCCGAGCAGCAATCGGTTGGGATCCAGGAGGTCAATAAGGCTGTGTCGCAGATGGATGAAATGACCCAGCAAAACGCCGCCCTGGTGGAACAGGTCTCGGCAGCCGGTGATGCCATGGCAGAACAGGCCAGGAGCATGAAGCGTCAATTGGGCTTCTTCAATACCGCTAATCTGGAAAAGGGCGCCCACAAGCCCCTGACCCTGATCGCCGGGGATAAGTCTCCCAAGATCCGTGTCAGTTCAGAAGAGTGGAGCGAGTTCTAGGAGACACTGATTGAGCTTCGATGAAGAGAAGGCATTCCCGATGACAGCAGCGGACTTTGGTATTATCCGCGAGCTGGCCTATCAACATACAGGGATAGTGTTACCCGAGCGCAAGCGTCATATGGTGTATTCCAGGCTCAGCCGCCGACTGCGACTACTGCGGCTGACCAATTTCGGTGATTATTGTCTCAAGCTACAAAGAGACCCTCTGGAACTGGCGCCCTTTATCAACGCGCTGACCACCAATCTGACCGCTTTTTTCCGGGAGCGGCACCACTTCAATTTTCTGGAAACCGAGCTGGTGCCCTATTGGCAGCAACGCAAACAGCGCAGGCTGAGAGTTTGGTCGGCGGCCTGTTCCAGCGGTGAAGAGCCCTACAGCATAGCCATGACCTTGGCAGAGCACTTTCCCGCCGCCTCGGGCTGGGATCTGAAAATATTGGCAACCGATCTCGATACCAATGTGTTGGCCAGAGCCGAAGCCGGAGTTTATCCCCTGACAGGGCTGGAGGCCATCCCCAAGCGGCAGCACCATTATCTGCAGAGCAGAGCGGAAGAGTTCAGCATTAGCAGCCAGATAAAAAAACTGATCTTCTTCAAACAACTCAACTTACTGGAACCCTGGCCAATGCAGGGCCCGTTCGATGCTATTTTCTGCCGTAATGTGCTGATTTATTTCGATCAGAGTACCAAGCAGAAGATAGTGGCCGGTTTCAGAAAACTCCTGGCCGATGATGGCGTGTTGTTTATCGGCCACTCGGAAAGCCTGACCAATATCTCCCGTGAGTTTGAAACCGTCGCCCAGACCACCTATCGCCTGCGGCATCAGAACTCAATTCTGCCGCGACAGTCCCACGCATCAGGAAGTAAGGAGTCATATTGATCATGGTAAGAGTACTGGTTATCGACGACTCGGCACTAGTGCGCCAGTTGCTGAGTCATATGCTCAGCCAGGCCAAAGACATTATGGTCGTCGGCTGCGCCGAAGACCCCTATAAAGCCAGAGAGATGATTAAAGTACTGCAGCCGGATGTGTTGACCCTGGATGTGGAAATGCCCAAGATGGATGGCCTGGCCTTTCTACGTAACTTGATGCGTCTAAGACCCATGCCTGTGGTGATGGTGTCGTCCTTAACCGAGCGCGGCGCCGATGTGACCTTAGAGGCCTTGTCCCTCGGGGCGGTCGACTTTATCGCCAAACCTAAACAGGACTTGACCAACAGGCTACTGGACTATCAGCAAGAGCTGATCGATAAGGTGCATCTGGCCGCCGCCAGTC
The DNA here is from genome assembly GCF_000813075.1 of Shewanella sp. ECSMB14102. NCBI lineage: Bacteria > Pseudomonadati > Pseudomonadota > Gammaproteobacteria > Alteromonadales > Shewanellaceae > Shewanella > Shewanella sp. ECSMB14102. Next base: position 21,238 of record NZ_JWGX01000044.1, on the reverse strand, counting down.
ATGTCACCCCGCAATATGGCAGCTCGGCGCCGCTCAGCAGCGATGCCAAACTCAAGCACCGCATCATAGCCATAGGCGCTTCCACCGGCGGTACTGAAGCCATTCAACGGGTAGTGGCGCCGCTGCCGGAAAATACCCCCCCCATAGTCATAGCCCAGCATATTCCCGCGACCTTCAGCGCTTCATTTGCCCGCCGCCTCAACCAACACGCCAGAATGGAAGTGATAGAGGCTCAGGGCGGGGAAAAATTGACTCAGGGCGTTGCCTATCTGGCACCTGGCCATGCGCACTTGGTTGTTGAACGTCGCGGTGCACATATCTACACCAGACTGCTGGACACAGAAACCGTCAACCGCCACAAACCCTCGGTGGACGTGCTGTTCAACAGCATTGCCGAGATTGCCGCTAAGTCGGCGATAGGGGTGATTCTCACGGGCATGGGTAAAGACGGTGCGGCCGGCCTGCTGAAAATGTGTCAAGCGGGAGCACACACCATAGCCCAGGATGAGGCCAGTTCCGTGGTATGGGGTATGCCGGGCTCGGCAGTGGCACTCAATGCCTGCAACGAGCAGTTGCCACTGGCGAATATCCCGGCCAGGTTGTTGCAATTACTGACTACTCCTTGACCCAGCTGCCGTCATCCTTTGGCCTAACCCATGCTTGGGAAAACCAATAATAGCTACCGTGACGTTTACTGGGAGCAGTACAGTTGTATCTGGATCGCCCCGGCGGCAAGTCCAGTTCAGCCTGAATTCGGAAACGATTCGCCGACAACCATTGAGGTTTCTTGGCGCCCTGCCCCTGCACATAACACATGAGCTGCGACTGATTGATATCGCTCATGTCCAAAGTCACCTCAAGTTCAGGCCGCCACTGGCCCATGGGTAACTCAGGGTTACTGGGGGAGATGGCCTGCACCGGCATATTCAGGCTATGCAGTTTCACCTTGAGAGCATTCATATCGGCATAGGCGCCGGCCACGGGGAATCGCGGCAAAGAGGTCAAAGCAGAGTGAAGGCCTGCCGCACCGGACTGCTGCCCCAAGCCAACAAATCCCAGTCGCTGCAACAAGGCCTCCAACTGGCTGTTATATTCGCCGTAGGGATAGGCGATTATCTTCAGATTGTCGCCGGTTTCTTTGGCAATTTGGGCCTCGGTCGCCAGTAGATTGGCTTCGATTCTCGCCAGCCACTGCTCCTCGGTTTCGGTGGCATAGCGGCGGATCAGATGCTCATGCCCCCAACTGTGATTGGCAATCTCGGCGCCTTCTGCCGCCAGTGTTCTGAGCTGCTCCCAGCTCATCATCTCACGATAACCCTTTTCTATCGGTTCTATTGCCACAAACAGTGTGTAAGGAAAACCAAACTCTTTCAGTATTGGGTGCGCCGCCTCGGCAATACTGAGGTAACCGTCATCGAAGGTGATGGCAACCGTTCTCGGTGCCAGCGCTTGAGACTGACGAATCGCCTCTATCACTTGGGTCAGCGGCACCACGTTGAAATCATGATCAGCCAGATACTGCATCTGTTCCCGAAACTGGGCCGGAGTCACACTGGTACTGGCCGGCGAGCTGTCAGAAACATGGTGATACTGTAGAATGACTGCCGCCAGGGTGGGCGAACTTATCAGCCCAAGACAACTGCAGAGCAAAAAGCACAGCTTTTTCAACATCATTAACCTCTGAGAAATTATGACCACCAGCATTGGCCTGTTCGACAGGCAAAAAAACCGCCAGCTGTTTGCACTGGCGCTTCCAATGATACTGTCCAACATCACAGTGCCGCTACTGGGTCTGGTGGATACGGCTGTCATAGGGCACTTGAGTGACGCCTATTATCTCGGGGGCGTCGCCGTTGGTTCGACCATTATAACACTGCTGTTCTGGTTGCTGGGGTTTCTGCGTATGGCTACCACGGGCCTGGTTGCCCAAGCCTATGGCGCCGATGACAAACCACGGCAACTGCAGCTGTTGTTGCAAGCCGGCTCGCTGGCACTTTTCCTCGGCTTGATGGCTCTGCTGTTGCAAGGGCCGATACTCAGCCTGGCCGCCAGTTTCTCCGATGCCAGTGAGCAAGTCAGCCACTACGCTGCCAGCTACTTTTCCATTCGTATCTGGTCGGCCCCGTTTGCACTACTGAACCTGTCTCTACTTGGCTGGCTGCTGGGCCGTCAACAACCCAAGGCCGCCATGTGGCAGTTGATCATCGCCAACTGCGCCAATATAGCTCTGGATCTGCTGTTTGTTATAGGTTTGGGTTGGGGCGTGGAAGGCGCGGCCCTGGCATCCGTCATCGCCGATATGACAGCCTGTGCCGTAGCCTGTACTATGGTGTTGCGCCAGTTAAAACAGTTCAATGTGCCGCCTATTGCTGAGCTACTCGGGCAGTTACATCCCCGTGACTTTAGTCGCCTCTTGAGCCTGAATCTGGATATCTTTATCCGCAGCTTGTGTTTGCAGGCCACCTTCGCCTTTATGACCTTCAAGGGAGCCGGGCTCGGCGATGAAACTGTCGCAGCCAATGCCGTGTTATTGAATATGTTGCTGCTGATTTCTTACGCTTTGGACGGTATTGCCTACTATGCAGAGGCCGAAGTGGGCCGAGCTATGGGACAAAAACACTTGGATGCACTCAGGCAAGCGGTCGCCTTGGCGTTTAGCTGGTCGGCCATCATAGCCCTGGGCTTCAGCGGCTGTTTCTGGATTTTCGGTGAGCAGCTCATCGGCATGCTGACCAATATTCCCGAGGTTCGCCACACCGCCGTGCTCTACCTGCCATGGCTTATCGTCCTGCCGCTGCTGGCATTTGCTTCCTATCTATTTGACGGTGTCTATATTGGTGCCACCAAGGGTAAAGTGATGCGTAACAGCATGATTTTCGCCAGCTTGGCAGTATTTTTCCCGGTCTGGTTCATACTGCAACCTCTGGGTAACCATGCTCTATGGGTTGCGATGAGTGCCTTTATGCTGGCGCGTAGCCTGAGTCTCGGGCTGCACTTTCTCTGGCGCCAACACCACTTTATCCAGGCCTGATGGCAATAAAAAAGGACAGTTCAATACTGTCCTTTTCTTTGGCAGCCAAATACCAGAATTACTGGTAAGAATGGTCGCCATGTTGGTGATCAGTTACATCACGAACACCGGTTAATTCACCGGGGAAACGCTCCAACAGCTGAGTCTCAATACCGTCTTTCAGGGTCACATCGACCATGGAGCAACCGTTACAACCACCGCCAAACTGCAGTACCGCCACGCCGTCGTCCGTGATCTCCACCAACATGATGTGACCGCCGTGGCTGGCCAGCTGGGGATTAATCTCGGCCTGGATCATATACTCCAAGCGCTCGGTCAGTGAAGCATCATCAGACACTTTACGCATCTTGGCGTTGGGCGCTTTCAGAGTCAGTTGTGAGCCCAACTGATCGGCTACCAGGTCAATACTGGCTTCTTCCAGGAAAGGGGCGCTCTTTTCATCGACCATGGCCTTAAAGCCATTGAATTCCAACTCGATATCGTCGGCTTCAACCGCATCCGGTGGGCAATATGAAACGCCACATTCGGCCTGAGGAGTCCCAGGGCTGATAACAAAGACCCGAATATGAGTGCCTTCCGGCTGACCATCCAGGAGTTTAACAAAGTGCGCCTGAGCTGCTTCGGAAATGGTAATCATGACAACCTGCTCCGTCAGGGTAAACCTGAGTAAATTAGTAAGAATTAGCGATATCATACTCCGACTGTCATGCGCTTTGTAGTCCCGAAAGCGATAGAGCTGAGTTTTTTGTTGTCGGGATCTCGATTTTATCTTCCACAATTTCAAGTCGAATCTTGATATTTAGCTGACACATACTTACCACCTTTAGCCGCTCAGGAGCTATGACTCAATCCGGGCGCTTCTGCTCTGGCCAGGCACCACACCTGTATGTCCGGTGACCAGGGAGCCAGAGCCCTGGCAGCTTCCCGGATAGTGGTGCCTGTCGTCACCACATCATCCACCAACACCAATCGTTGCCACTGTAACTCTCCGCTCACGGCAAACGCCTTGGCCAGATTACGCCTGCGAGCCTTGCCACTTAGACCGGCCTGGGGTGCGGTATCTGCTACCCGCAGCAGCAAAGAGTCCACCAACGGCAACGCTAACTCTTGACTCAACATAGATGCAATCACCCAGGCCTGATTAAAGCCCCGCTGTTGCAACCTCGCCGGATGCAAAGGAACAGGCACCAAGACCTGGGGCCAACAGATAAGTCCGGCGGTCGCCAACGTCCTTACTCTGCAAGACAAGGCCCGAACCAATGCCGGCAGCGGGGCAAAATCCTGCTGGTATTTGACTCGGCCGACAAGTGGCCCCAATGCCGAGTGGTAGCTGGCCGGAGCCACCACAGGGATAGGATTGTGTTTCATACAAGAACCACAATAGCGACCAATAACAACCAACTCCCGGCCACAGCCGAGGCAGATAGGTTGTCGGTAGCAACTGGCAGCAAGACAACAGGCACACAACCCCTGACTAGATGATGGGATCTGCTGATGACACAAGAGGCAACGGTTGGGTAAACTGGCGGCCAATAGGGCCCGGCATCCTGCCAATAGAGGGCTCCACATAACGAATCTTCCATGAGGTGTTTCAGTGAGTCTGCATATCGAAAGCCAGGGACAGGGACGGGATCTGATCTTGCTCCACGGTTGGGGCGTCAACAGTGCCGTTTTTCATCCCCTGCTGCCTGGGTTATCTCAGTATAGAGTCCACAGTGTCGACCTGCCGGGATTTGGTTTTAGCCAAACCATTGACGGGGAACTAGACGACTGGGTGGACGCCCTGGTGGCAGCTCTGCCCACACAGGCAGTATGGTTGGGCTGGTCGCTTGGTGGCCTGGTTGCCACCCGGGTAGCTCAGCGCTTTCCAGAGCGAGTTACCGGGCTTATCACAGTCGCCTCTTCTCCCTGCTTTATGGCCAGGAGCGATAACCAATGGCCTGGAATAGCACCTAATGTGCTGACTCAGTTTGCCGAACAACTGCAACAGGATCTGCAGCGAACCATAGAAAAGTTTCTGGCGATCCAAGCTATGGGCAGCGATAGCGCCCGCGACGATATTCGCACCATTCGCGAGCTGGTTCTGGCGCGGCCGCTACCCAATGAACAGGCTCTGGCGCAAGGCTTGGAGATGTTGGCCAAGGTGGATCTACGCCCCGGACTGGAGCGACTCGCCCTTCCCTGGCTCAGGGTTTGGGGCAGGCTGGATGGGCTGGTGCCCAGAAGAGTCGCGAACCTCTTGCCGGGTAACACATCAACCACAGATTTACTGCTGCCCAAGGCATCACACGCCCCCTTTATTTCCCATCCTCAGGAGTTTATTGAAGGGCTAAATAACTGGCTAACAGAGAAAGACTTTAATTCCTTGCCCTGATTGACTATTATTTGGTCAGCAATGTAAGGAATGCCCTATGCAGCTCGTCTCACACTATCCACAGGTACCGATCGCGACCAGTAATCCCGCGACAGATGCTGCTCGGGTAGAGAGCCAGCAAAGACCGCCGGTCATTCCGCCGCAGCAACCCAGTAAAGGCCATGAAGAAAGGGCCTTCAACCCGCAGCACGAGCGCACTGCAGACTCGGCGCAGCAACAGGCCAGACTGGCCGACAGAGTCCAGGAGCGCCAACAACAATCCGGTCAACAACAGCAGCAAGAGCAAAAGCGGCGCCAAGGCAGTAAGCCTCTGCTGCTGAATCTACTCAGCAAGCCGGCTCTGGATCGCCGCGATATACGTAACCGTCAGTTTGAAGCTTCTACGTATCTCAAACCCACAGTTGTATTAAATAATGGGCCTCACCCCATGCCGAATGAAGCACCGCAGTTTTATCGCGAGCTGGGGCAGAGAATCGATACCTTCTACCATCAATGCACCGAGCCTATGCCTGCAGCCGGTATCTCTGCACTGGCTTGATCCATGGGCGGCAGCTTATACAAACCTTCCTGATACGCCACGCTACCCCATAGTGCCAACCCAAGCGCCGTGCGAGCCATTGATTCAGAGAGTGGCGCGGCGTGCAGTTGCTCCCTAACTGGATCGTAATCAAAGGTCGCAGGCGCTTTCTCCGGCTGCAATATAGTGACTTTGTTATCCTGCATATAAGCAAAGTTTTTGTTGTACTGCATCAAGGCCCTGCCCGGCCAGTTATCGGGCATCTTTGACAAATCTCTTCCCAACATGGGGTAGGTGGCATCGATGCCGGCCAAAGACAACAGCGTTGGCGGCAGATCTATCTGACTCACTACCCGCGGGTCCCGCTTAGCCGTTATCCCTTCACCCAATAATAAGCCGGGGATCCTGAATCTGGGCACTGGCACCAAAGACGCCCCGGAAACCCGACTGTCATGATCGGCCACCACCAGAAACAGGGTATCACGCCAATAGTCAGCCTCTTTCGCCAATCGAAAAAACTCACCTATGGCGTAATCGGCATACTTGGCAGCATTGTTGCGGGTCTGTTTTGGCTGTTCATACAGTTCAATACGGCCATCAGGGAATTCAAAGGGATCATGATTGCTGGAGCTGAACACCAGGCTAAAGAAAGGTTTGCCCTCGGCATGAAGGCGCTTGAACTCAGAGTCGGCCTTGCGCATTAGATCTTCATCTGAAGCCCCCCAGGAGCCGACAAAGGCAGGTTTAGGATAGTCTTTCTGGTCGACTATGGTGCTAAAGCCATTGCCGAGAAAAAAGCTGCGCATATTGTCAAAATGGCTTTCACCACCGTAGATAAAGGAGGTGGAATACCCTTGAGCCTGCAGCAATGCAGCAAGACTGAAGAAACCACTTTGACTCTTGCCGAGTTTCACCACAGAACGCGCCGGCGTGGGGGTAAAACCAGTGGTCACCGCCTCTATGCCTCGAACTGAACGTGTACCCGTGGCATACAGACTCTCGAAATACCAGCCTTCATTGGCCAGGGCGTCCAGATTAGGTGTCAGTGGTAAGCCCCCCAAACTGCCAACGAAACGAGCACCCAGGCTCTCCTGCAATATGATGACTATATTCTTGGGTTTACCACGATAGCTGGCCTGGTTCTGACTCAAGCTGGGATATTTGTCTGATATAAAGTCAGCCGGCGCACGACCAGTCTCCTGGCGAATTATTTGATAGATCTCCTTTCTGTCCATATCGCCATAGATCCACGATGTGTCGGCCTCGTTATTCATTTGGCTGATAGCAAAAGCCAGCGAGTAACCTGAATTGACCACCAACGAGTTAACGAGTGGATCATCGGCGAAGGCCACCATGGCCGGATTCAAAGGCCTGTGACCAAGAGTGGATCTGGCCCCCGCCAAGGACAAGACAATGATCAGCACACCAAGTATCGGACGCCAATACCACTTGGGGAAACGACAATTGCGACAGAGGTAACCTGAGAGTTTCCAACCGCTCCAAAGGATGGCTCCAGACAAAACCACGGAAAGGATCAACTCCAGCTTGCGGCCACTCCAAAGCATGGAAAGCACTTCTTTGGGGTAAATAAGATACTCAACATAGAGGCGATTTGGTCTGACACCATACTCTTCAATAAAGGAGGGTGTAGACAACTCCAAGAACAGCAAATACCAAAGCCCGAGAGTCAACCACAGACGCTGTATCCAAGACCAGCAACGTCCGAGCCAATGTTCGCCGCCAAACAAGGCTGTACCCAGTGCCACAACACCCCAGAGCCAACAAAGCATGGCCACATCTACCCGCAGCCCCTGCAACAACAGATGAGTCCAACCACCAACGGCTGCTACCCGTTCATATTGCCAAAGCCCCAGCCCAATTCGACTCAACATCAGGCATAACAGAGCCAATAAACTGAAAGTCAGTACACTACGAAACGGTCCAGTAAATTTAAAACGAGAAAACATCATTTCCAGGGTTCCTCACCACTCTTTTGCCTTGGCGTTTGTTAAAAAATTGACAATTTACCGCACGCCAACCCCCAGAAAGAGCCGATTTGCCGCGCAATTATGACAGAAAGGATAAGATAAAGTTTCATTAACATTTGTTTGTTATTGGCTATAGCACCTGAGGGTGAAGCCGTTCGCAAAAGATGGGGAAAAGTGTCAGAACTCATGATTAGCGGGAAACGACATTATTGGTTCGAGTGCTAGCAACAGAAAATCGCGTATAAAAAAATCCCCCGATAATTATCGAGGGATTCATCAACTGTCGGACTGTTAATAGGTATTCAACAACTTGTCGATCAGTTTTTCTTCAACTTGGCAAAGGCATCGGCAAACGCATTGCCCATGGCGGCATTCACTGGCTGTGGCTTGGCGGCAGGACGTTGTTTGCCCTGACCAGATTTATTGCCCTTGGCCTGCGGCTTACCTGCTCTTTGTTGTGGCTTGCCTGGCTCAATCTTTTCGTCCAGGCGCATCGACAGTCCTATACGCTTACGCTCAATATCTACCTCCATGACCTTTACCTTGACCACATCACCGGCCTTAACCACGGTATGAGGATCGCTGACAAACTTGTCGGTCAATGAAGAGATGTGCACCAGTCCATCCTGATGCACGCCGATATCGACAAAGGCACCAAAGTTAGTGACATTGGTCACCACGCCTTCGAGGATCATCTCAGGTTTGAGGTCCTTTAGCGCCTCAACCCCATCTTTGAATTTGGCTGTCTTGAACTCGCCTCGGGGGTCACGTCCCGGCTTATCCAACTCTTTGAGGATATCCGTTACTGTCGGCAGACCGAATGCGTCTGTGATGAATTCGGCCGGATTGATACTGTTCAGCAGATCGCTGTTACCTATCAGTTCAGCAACCGGTTTACCCTTAAGCTTGGCGATATTTTCCACCAGCGAATAGGCTTCGGGGTGAACGGCCGATGCATCCAGCGGGTTACTGCCTTCACGGATCCGCAGGAAGCCGGCGGCCTGTTCGAAGGCCTTGGGCCCCAGACGTGGCACCTTGAGTAGTTCTTTACGGTCGTTGAAGCGGCCGTGTTCGTCGCGATATTCCACCAGATTTTTGGCTAAGGTGCGGTTAAGACCGGCCACCTGGCTCAGCAGCGGCATGGAAGCCATATTCACATCGACACCGACGCCGTTTACACAGTCTTCAACCACGGCTTCCAAAGAAGCCGACAGCTGACTTTGGCTGACATCATGTTGATACTGACCCACACCAATGGACTTAGGTTCAATCTTAACCAACTCCGCCAGCGGATCCTGCAGCCGTCTGGCGATGGACACGGCGCCGCGCAGTGAAACATCGAGATCAGGAAACTCATTGGCCGCCAACTCAGAGGCCGAATAGACAGAGGCTCCGGCTTCACTGACCATCACCTTAGTGATGCCGGGGTTGCTGTCTTTGACCATGGCAATCACTTCAGCGGCCAGCTTGTCGGTTTCACGGGAAGCCGTGCCGTTACCTATGGCGATCAGCTCCACCTTGTGCATATTGACCAGATTAGCCAGAGTGCGTATCGACTTGTCCCACTGGTTTTGCGGCGCATGAGGGAAGATAGTGGTATGGCCCACCAGCTTGCCTGTGTCGTTGACCACCGCCACCTTAACTCCGGTACGCAGCCCGGGATCCAGCCCCATGGTAGCCTTGGCTCCGGCGGGAGGCGCCATCAGTAAGTCACCCAGGTTACGGGCAAAGACTTTAATCGCCTCGGTTTCCGCCGCTTCGCGCATTCTGGCGATAAACTCGGTTTCCATCTGCAGGGCGATTTTGATCCGCCAAGTGGCTGTGACAACCGTCTTCAGCCAGTTATCCAGAGCGCTGTCACTCAGCTTAAGACGCAAGTGCTCAGCGATAATCACCTCACAATAGCTCCCCGCTTTGGCTTCTGCCTCAGGGTCGGCATTCATCGACAGACTCAACACGCCTTCATTGCGGCCGCGCAGCATAGCCAGCGCCCGGTGAGAAGGCACAGAGCTGAGTTTTTCAGTGTGCTCAAAATAGTCGCGGAACTTAGCGCCTTCCTTCTCCTTGCCGGAGATCAGTCGGCTTTCAATGACAGCCGACTGTTGCAGGTGGTTACGCACCTTGGCCAGCAGCTCGGCATCTTCGGCGATCCGCTCCATCAGGATATAACGGGCACCATCCAACACCGCCTTGGCGTCGGTAAAACCGGCTTCCGGATTGAGATAGGCCTCGGCGGCCTGCTCAGGATCCATGGCGGCGCTGCCGGCGGCGGCATAGAGGGCATCGGCCAAGGGCTCAATACCGGCTTCAATAGCAATTTGGCCCTTGGTACGACGCTTGGGTTTATAGGGCAAGTACAGATCTTCGAGCCGGGTCTTGCTGTCGGCTTCATTGATGGCGTGCTTCAGCTCGGCGGTCAGTTTTCCCTGAGCCTCAATCGAGGAGAGGATCACCTGACGCCGATCGTTAAGCTCCCGTAGATAACCTAGACGAGAGTGCAGGTTACGCAGCTGGGTATCATCCAGCCCCCCCGTCACCTCTTTGCGGTAGCGGGCAACAAAAGGCACTGTTGCACCTTCATCCAGCAAGCTGATGGTAGCAGCAACCTGCTGCTCACGAACATTCAGCTCCTGGGCAATAATCTGAGCAATATTATGCATAGTAAGGATCTGTTGGATTGACAAAATTCAGATGCGCCAACCATACCACAGGCAGCCTGAAAGTTTCATAGCCGGAGAGCGAGATTCCAGCCTTTAGTCAGCTAATCACATCCCAGGTTTAGCTCCTTGACACTCTTTACAAAAATTCATCACAGCTATGGACAGAGAAAACCAGCCTATTTTATACTCCTTAGCCGTTATGCAAATAACAATGATTTGTATTTATTAACTTGGCAAGGAGAGCCGGAAACCGCAAACCAATAAGCCGTCTTCCAAGATGGCAAACATTAGGAATAACGATGAAATTCACTCGCTCCCTCGTCGCTCTGTCAGTACTTTCCGGGCTGGCTGCCCAGGCGGCTTACGCCAAAGAGCCCCAAATGGAAACCATGGTCATCACTTCCAGTCGGATGGAAAAACCACTCAGTGCCATCCCCAATACTGTGACCGTCATAGACCAGGAACAGCTCAAGCAACAGTTGGCCACCACCCGGGACTTGTCGACCATTTTGGGCAACCTGGCCCCCAGCTTCTCCCCCAGCCGCCAGAAAATGACCAATACAGGTGAAACCCTGCGTGGCCGCGCCCCACTCATCATGATAGATGGCGTGCCTCAGTCAAACCCTCTGCGCAGTGGTGGTCGTTCAGGCCAAACCATAGATCCCATGATGATAGAACGAATTGAAATTATCCATGGAGCCAACGCCATGCACGGCCTTGGTGCTCAGGGCGGCATCATCAACTACATCACCAAGAAACCCAGCGGCGACAACGAAAGTCGGGTAAGTTTTGATCTGTCCACCCCCACCAGCTTCGAGTCCGATAGCCTGAGCTTTGGTGCCAACTATGCCTTCTCCGGCCAAAGCGGCAACCTGGATATGCTGGGTTCAGTGGGATACCACAGCAATGGCGTTTACTATGATGCCAACGATGATGTCATAGGTGTCGACACCACCCAGGGCGAGTCGATGGACAGCCAGAGCAAGGACTTCTTCCTCAAGTTGGGCTATGAGTTCAGCGAGTCGCGACTGGAGCTGATGGTCAACCACTACGATATGGACAACAATGGTGACTGGATGCCGGTCAAAGGTAATGTCGCCACAGATACTCCAACGTCGGCGGTGAAACAGAAACAACCCTGGCAGGCTGCCAACAACAAGGTCACCACCAGCAGTCTCACCTATAAGCACCGCAACATCGCCGGGCAGCAGTTGGAGCTGCAACTGTTCAACCAGAACTTCAAGGGTGTCTATGGCGGTGGCTGTTTCGGCAGCTTCTATGATCCGGCCTTCGAAGGTGCTGCGAATCTGACGACCTGTGATACCGGCGCCAATGGCGAGCAGTACTTCTATGATCAGTCACGCAACAAGTCCAACAAGTGGGGCCTCAAGGCATCGATGATCGCTAATAACCTCGCCGACAGCGGTGTGGATCTGGCCTATGGGGTAGACCTTTTCAGCGATACCACAGAGCAGGATCTGGTACAGACCGGACGCTCCTGGGTACCCGAGACCCGTTACGACAATATCGCCCCCTATGCCCAGTTGAGCTTCTCACCTTTGGATGCCCTGACTATTTCCGGCGGCGTTCGTTATGAATATGCCAAACTCAAGGTCGATGATTTCCAAACCCTATGGGCCTCTGGCCACAAACAGGTTGCCGGTGGCGAACCGGATTTTAATGAAACCCTGTTCAATATAGGTGCCAGTTATAACTTCACCTCAGCGCTGCGCCTCTATACCAGTTACAGCCAAGGTTTTGGCATGGCCGACATAGGACGAATTCTGCGTGACGGCAACAGCTTCCCGGATCAAAACCCCAGTGTGGAAGGCTCCTTGACGCTGGAGCCCGTGGTCACAGACAACTATGAACTGGGCTTGGACTATCAAGGCGAGTTGTTGGCAGCCAAGCTGGCCCTGTATCGCTCCGAGGCCAAACTGGGTGCCCGTTTAGCCCTGAATGAAGACGGCTTCTACAATGTGAAACGGGAAAAGAGCGTGATCCAGGGACTGGAAGCCAATGTCACGGCTTACCTGGGTAATGACGACGATCTGGGGCTGAACCTGGCGCTGCAACAAGGGGAGTATGACTCCAATAAAGATGGCAGCACAGACACAGATCTCGACGGCGCCAACATAGCACCCAATCGTCTCAACCTATTCTGGGAACACAGGTTCGATGCCGAGATGAGTGGGCGGATTCAGGCCAACTACTATATGGACCGTAGCTTCAAAAAGGCCAATGGTGAAGAGTACGCCGAGTTTGACGGCTATATCACGGTTGATGCCTCCTTCTCTATGCCCTTATACCAAGGCACTTTGACATTGGGGCTACAGAATCTGCTGAATAAAGACTACTACAGTTACTACTCACAGACTATGGCTAACAACAATCGTTACTTCAAGGGCATGGGCCGTACTGTCAGCATAGGCTTCAGCTTGCCGTTTTGAGGAAACTTTCATCAGGGTTACTGTCGGTAACCCTCATAAAAAGCCAGTTCAATAACTGGCTTTTGCTCATAATCGGGTACTGCGCCAGCAGCTTTGGGCTGCATGTTAAGTCGTGCTCGCTGGAAGCGAGAACCATAAAAAAAGGACGCTGTTCTAGCATCCTTTTCCTGGATTGGAGATGACTCAGTCTGCCGAGGTTTCCGACTTTTTCTCTCTGGCCAGCAGTTCTTTGGCCGCATCAATAGGCGATTTGCCCTGATACAACACTTGATAGATCTGCTCGGTGATCGGCATCTCGACTCCCAAGCGCTTGGCCAGGGTGTAGACCTCTTTGGTGTTGCGGTAACCTTCAACCACCTGACCGATTTCGGCCTGGGCAGTATCGACATCACAACCCTTACCCAATGCCAAACCAAAGCGACGGTTGCGCGATTGGTTATCGGTACAGGTCAGCACCAGGTCCCCAAGACCCGCCATTCCCATAAAGGTAGAAGCATGGGCGCCCAGGGCTTCCCCCAGACGGCTCAACTCCACCAAACCACGGGTGATCAGGGCAGTACGGGCATTGGCACCAAAGCCAATACCATCGGACATACCGGCACCTATGGCGATGACATTCTTGACCGCGCCACCGAGTTGCAGGCCGATAAAATCGTCATTAGCATACACTCTCAGACGTTTGGGGCTGTGCAACAATTCCACCAGATCTTCGGTAAACTCGGCATCGGTACCGGCCACTGAGATGGCGGTTGGTAACCCTGCCGCCAGCTCTTTGGCAAAAGTCGGTCCGGACAATACCGCCAGCGGATATTTCTCCCCCAGCACATCGCGGGCAACATCCTGCAACAGGCGGCCACTTTCCGGCTCCAGCCCCTTGGTAGCCCAAATGATGCGGGCATCATCACGCAGCAGAGGCTTGGCCTGAGCCAGCACTTCGGCGAAGACATGACTTGGCACCACCACCAGAATATTTCGCGACGCCGCCAATGCTTTGGCCAGATCGGCCTCCATCACCAGGGAGTCGGGAAAGGCTATTCCGGGAAGAAAGGCTTGGTTACTGCGCTCGGCAGCGAGTTTAGCCACATGCTCGGGTTCATGCCCCCACAACAGGGTACTGTGTCCATTGCTGGCCAAAGAAATGGCAAGGGCGGTGCCATAAGAGCCCGCCCCCAATACCGTTATTTCGGCAGTGTCTTTCATCGGCTGATTACGCGTTTGCTTCTTCGGCCGGAGCTTGCTCGGCGGCGGCTTGACGCTGCTGCACATACTGAGCGAACAGGGCGTCGAAGTTCACAGGTGCCAGGTTCAGCTGTGGGAAAGTACCACGGGATACCAGGCTGGCCACAGTTTCACGGGCATAAGGGAACAGGATATTAGGGCAGTAAGCGCCCAGAGAATGAGCCAGTTGAGGATCGCTCAGACCAGAGATAGAGAAGATACCGGCTTGTTGTACTTCACACAGGAAAGCTGTTTCTTCACCATTTTTGGCGGTCACAGTCAGTGACAGTACTACTTCAAAAACGTCGTCGGCCAACTTGGCGCTACGGGTATCCAGATCCAACTTAACTTCAGGATTCCACTCTTTCTGGAATACCGCTGGGCTGTTAGGAGTTTCGAAAGAAACGTCCTTGATGTACACACGTTGAATGTTGAACTGTGGGGCTTGTTGTTCGTTGTTTGCTACTTCAGCCATAATTCCTACCTATCCATTTAGTCTCGGCTTGCAATGAGCCGGTGTTTAGGGTGTATGTTACTCGGGTCGATTGTGACTCCCAGTCATCATCCCTGCTATTCATCTGTTCAGCGCCGGAACAGAACTCAGGATGCCGGTTGCCACTTCTGTATGGCCACTCTACTAACAGAGCGGCGCCAAATGCAATGACAACCGCCGACACTCATTATCTTTTGCTTTTGGATACAGGCATATTTGCTGCCTGCCAATCACCCATACCACCTTTGAGGTTAAAGACTTTTTCAAAGCCTTGCTTAACCAAAATCTGAGCCGCTTGAGATGAGGTCATGCCAGCGTTGCATACCAGTATAATGGGTGTGGTTTTGTACTTTTCAAGGTTGGACGCCTGATTATTTTTGATATCGGCCATGGGTACATTCTGAGCATTGAGAATGTGTCCCTTACGAAAATCGTCTTTGGCTCGCACATCTATCACCTTGGCGTCTTCCTTATTCATCAGGAAAATCGCCTGCTGATGATCTACGCTTTTAACCTTGGAAAAACCGGATTTGAACAGGGTTACAATCACGGCGATAAACAACCCCGCCCAGGCCAGGCTCAGCATGGGGTGGGCTTTAAGAAACTCTATATATTCCTGCATTTTTTACTGCCTGTTATCTATTGGGCCATATTAGGACAAGCGCAGAGTATACCCAGAGGCCAGGCAGATTGCAGCTGTTTCGCCGCAGTTTTGCCCCTTGAGTCGGCGTTAAATCGCGACCCTTCCAATTGTCGCAATCGGGGTAAATGGCTTTTGCCCCCAGGGCAGACGTAGTAATATTTAACCAATTTCAGATTTGACCGACTCTTTCAACTTTACAGGTATCAACATGAACACAAGCAAACGTCCTTTGGCACTGCTTATTCTGGACGGCTGGGGTTATCGTGAAGGCACGCATATGAATGCCGTACATCATGCCAACACTCCGGTTCTCGACAGACTCAACGCCGAATACGCCCACAGTTTGATTTCCGGCTCAGGTAAAGATGTAGGTTTGCCTGACGGGCAGATGGGTAACTCTGAAGTGGGTCATATCAATATTGGTTCCGGCCGTATCGTTTATCAGGAACTGACCCGCATCAGCAAGGCCATTGAAGATGGCGAATTTGAGCAAACTCAAGCACTGATCGAGGCTGTCGACGCCGCCATCAAAACAGACGGCGCAGTACACATCATGGGGCTGTTGTCACCCGGCGGTGTTCACAGCCATGAAGATCATCTTGAAGCCATGTGCCGCATGGCCGTCAAACGTGGTGCCAAGCAGGTTTACCTGCACGCCTTCCTCGATGGGCGCGATACCCCGCCACGCAGTGCTAAAGCCAGTCTGGAACACTTCGACAAGCTGTTTGCCGAATTAGGCCGAGGTCGCATAGCCTCCATCGTTGGCCGCTACTACGCCATGGACAGGGACAATCGCTGGGACCGAGTCTCCCAAGCCTACGATCTGATCACTCAAGGTGAGGGTAACTACAGTGCCGACTCTGCCGTAACCGCATTGGAAGCTGCCTACGGCCGCGATGAAAACGATGAGTTTGTTGCCGCAACAGCGATTCTGGATCAAGGTAAGGCCACAAAGCTGCACGATGGCGATGCGCTAATTTTCATGAACTTCCGTGCCGACCGCGCCAGACAGATCACCCGCGCCTTCGTCAATCCGGACTTCAATGGTTTTGAACGCGCAGTGACGCCCAAGGTCAACTTTGTCATGCTCACAGAGTATGCCGCCGATATCAAGGCTCCGGTAGCCTTCCCATCGGAAGACCTGGTCAACACCCTGGGCGAGGTACTGCAGAATCGCGGTCTGACCCAGCTGCGTATTTCTGAAACCGAGAAATATGCCCACGTAACCTTCTTCTTCAACGGCGGCAAAGAACAACCATTCGAGGGTGAAGACCGTATTCTGATCAACTCGCCCAAAGTCGCCACCTACGACTTGCAACCCGAGATGAGTTCGACAGAACTGACAGATAAGTTAGTTGAAGCTATTGAATCAACTAAATATGATGTCATTATCTGTAACTATCCCAACGGTGACATGGTTGGCCATACCGGCAAGTTTGATGCTGCGGTCAAGGCTTGCGAAGCTGTAGATGCCTGCATAGGCCGAGTAGTGGACGCACTGGCCAAGGTAGATGGTGAGTGCATCATCACTGCCGACCATGGCAATGCCGAGCAGATGGTGGACGAAACCACGGGCCAGGCTCATACCGCCCACACCAGTGAGCTGGTGCCCTTTATCTATGTCGGCCGCAAGGCCACAATCGATGAAGGTGGCCGCCTGAGTGATATCGCCCCAACCATGCTGACACTAATGGGACAGAGCATTCCTGACGAAATGACAGGGCGTCCGTTAATCCATACAAAAGAGTAACACTGACCCGGTGCAGAAGCGTATTTTAGCCAAAGCCAGCATACTTGCTGGCTTTCTCGTGTTTTCCTCTCAGCTGCAGGCATCCGATCTGGAGCGGCGTCAGTCCGAGTTAAAGGCACTGCAATCCCAGATCACCGCTCAGCAAAATGCCCTGAGAGACACAGGCAAACAACGGGAAAAACTGCTGCAACTGCTGAAAAAAGACGAACAGGCTATTGCCGATGCCGCCCGTAAGGTCAACCACACAGAAAATGCCCTCCGCGATACCGAAAAACGCCTTGCAGACCTGAAACAAAGAGCCGTACAACTGGACAAGCTCAAAGAAAGCCAACAGCAAACCCTGGCCAAGCAACTGACCAGCGCCTATCTCGCCGGAAATCATGACTACAGCAAGATGCTGCTCAACCAGCAAGACCCGGCCACCATAGAACGAATGCTGGCTTACTATGAATACCTCAACAAGGCCAGAATGCAGGCCATAGAACAACTGAAACAGACCCGTCAGGAATTATCGGCAGTACAGCAGAGCGAGCAGCAGGAACGCAATAGACTCAACCAGCTGGTACTGGATCAGAAGGCTCAATCCAAACGCCTCAATCAAGAACAGGATCAACGACAGCAAACACTGAAGGAACTGCAACGCACCATCAGTAGTAAGGCCTCGGAGCTGGAGCAACTGCAGATAGAAGAAGCCTCACTGAAGCGGGTTGTCGAGCAAGCTCTGGCCGCTATGCGCGATAGCCCCAGCATGGAAGGGTTGGCCAAGTCCCGTGGCGCCCTCAACTGGCCCACCAAGGGCAGGATCAAAAACAGCTTTGGCAGTCAGCGCTCCGGCAGTGTGCGCTGGAAAGGTGTCATGCTGTCTGCTCCAGAGGGCCAGTCTGTCAGTGCCGTAGCCGCAGGTAAGGTGATCTATGCCGATTGGCTGCGCGGTTTTGGTATGGTGCTGGTTGTCGACCACGGCAAAGGTTATATGAGCCTTTATGGCCACGCCCAGACATTGCTGAAAGATGCAGGCGATTCAGTCAAGGCCGGCGAAGCCGTGGCACTGGTAGGACGTTCCGGAGGACAAACCGAGCCTGGCCTATACTTTGAAATAAGGCATAAGGGGCAAGCTGTCGACCCGGCAAATTACTGTCGGCGCTAATCATCAGCCCCCGGTACTTCAAAGGGGGCAACATGGGCAACTCTATTCGCAACCTGCTGTATATCGGCTTGGGTATCATCATGGGAGTCTCTCTCAGCCTGGCCAGCCACGAAAACTTTCCCAAACCCAGTCACACCCACGAGCTTTCATTATTGCTGGATGTGATGGATACAGTGGAAACCTACTACGTCAGGGATATCAGCCGCAAAGAGCTTGTCGATGCCGCCATTGAAGGCATATTCCAACATCTCGACCCTTATTCCGGCTTTCTGAAACCGGAGCAGATGAGCAGCCTCAGAGACAGCAACCGTGGGGAATACTTCGGCTACGGCTTTGAAGTGTCCACCGAAGGGGAAAAGCTCAGAATTATCGCGCCCTTTCCCGGTTCTCCGGCCGAACAAGCCGGGATCATGGCCGGCGATATTGTTACTGCCGTCAATGGTGAGAGTATTGCCAAGCAGTCTCTGGAAGAGGTGCTTAGCCAAATAAAGCAATTCAGCAGCAGCAACCGTGAGTTATCACTACAGCTGCATCATGCTCACTCGGATGTCAGCTTTGAAGTCAGCCTCAAACCGGCCACTATCAGCATCCACTCTGTGCTTGGGAAAATGCTCACTAACGACATTGGCTATATTCGCCTGGCAAGTTTTCAGGAAGATTCGACCCGCGACATAGTCCACCAGTTGAGCGAATGGCAACAGCAGTCACTAAATGGTTTGATTCTGGATTTGCGCAACAATCCCGGAGGCTTGCTGGATCAGGCGATTCGGATAGCGGATCTATTTCTGGATAAGGGCCGCATAGTCGCTACCGAAGGACGCTTTTTCGATGCCAACTCAGATTACTATGCATCTCCGCAAACCATGCTTGCCGGCGTGCCCATATTAGTACTGATCAATCGCGGTTCAGCTTCAGCATCCGAAGTACTGGCCGCAGCGCTGCAGGAGAACAACCGTGCCAAGGTGATAGGTGAAACCAGCTTCGGTAAAGGCACAGTACAAAGCCTGATCCCAACACTTATCGATGGTAATACCATCAAGCTGACCATAGCCCGATATACCACACCCAAGGGCCAGGATATTAACGCCAAAGGGGTGGAACCCGATATAAAAATCGCACCCAATACTGTTTCCGATAACAAAACTGTGCCTATAATCGACCTCATATCTCCCCATGCAGATACCGCCAGCGATAGAGCCATCAACTCGGCGGTGGCATGGATACAATCAAATAAATAAAATTAATATAAAACGTGCGCTATTGTTTCTACTTACTACTGCTGGTCGTAAGTTGCTCTCCCGCGTGGGGAGCCAGACTGGCAATCGTCATCGATGATATTGGCTACCGCCATACAGATGAGGCCGCCCTGTCCTTGCCTTCAGCCGTGACCTTGTCTGTATTGCCACATACCCCACTCGGGCAACAACTGGCTCGCCAGGCTCACAGCAAGGGCCACGAAATCATGGTGCACCTCCCTATGCAGGCGCTTAACGGCAAGGCCATGGGGCCTGGTGGACTCAACAACCAGATGTCAGAAACCGAGTTTAAAGCAACTCTCAAACAAGCCTTGCAGAGTGTGCCCTTTGCCAGGGGAAGTAACAACCATATGGGGAGTTTGTTGACTCAACTCGAGCAACCTATGGGCTGGTTAATGGAAGTATTGCTACAGGAAGAGCACTTCTTTATTGACAGTGTTACTACCCGCTACACTAAAGCTGGCGAGAAGGCCGATGCCTTGGGTGTTCCGCTGCTCAGACGTCAGGTATTCTTGGATAATCAACTAACCGAACAGGCTTTCGAAAGACAGTTGGACTTGGCAATAGCCAAGGCCCAAAGCGAAGGTGAAGCCTTGATGATAGCTCACCCTTACCCAGAGAGTATGCAATTCCTCAAGAAGAGACTGCCAGAGCTGGCAAAGATAGGAGTCACTCTGGTGCCTGTATCTAACTTACTGCCAATCTCTTTGGCCCAGAAGCAGAATACCAGCGGTGAAAAACTCTAATCAGAGTTGTAATACAGGGATTTCCAGATCCGGCAGCAAGGCTCGCAGCTCCTGTTGGTTACTGACAATGTCTGCCAGGGTATAACGGTCGAGCACAGCCAGATAGGCATCCACAGCTTGAGCCAAGACCCCTTTCAACTGACAAGCAGGAGTCAGCCGACAATAAGGCTTGCTGCAATCAATAGGCGCCAGTGAATTTTCCAGTGCCCGCACCAGCTCGCCGACATTGATCAGCTCCGGAGTCATCCCCAAACGAAAACCACCGCTCTTGCCGCGTATTGTTTGCAAATATCCCAGCTTACCCAGGTGATGTACTATCTTGGAGACATGATTAGGTGAAAGATCAAAAACCTCTGTGATCTCTGCGATTCGAAATAAAGTCTCACGCTCCGGTTGAATTGCCAGATACATAAGAGTTCTTATTCCAAAATCTGTATAACGCGTTAACTGCATCTTTCACCTTCAGAAAGAGGTTTCCACCTCTAAAGAGCCTATCAGCCAGAGCGCCTCTTCGTTGCTGTTACCACATACATCTACCGATGCGGAGAAATCACTACACACATCGGGACGTTCAGGGGAACCAAAGAGGCGACATAAATTGTTGTCATCAAGTTGCACACAACGAACCCCTGCAGGTTTACCTTGCGGCATCCCAGGAATGGCACTGCTGATGGAGGGTGCAATACAACAGGCACCGCAACCGATACGACAATCCACAATCATCACCTGTAATAGAATATGACTATTATAACGACAAAAAAATTTCGGTTAAGTACCCAAGTCACAGACTCAAACGAATCCTACAGCCAAAGCGAATATAACGATAGCACTTATGCATTCTCAATCGTCAACCTCAAGAACCGGGATATTCCTGACCTATAAGGATAACTCTGTAAATTTGCAGAAAAGAATCAAAACGAAAAAAGCCTCATCTTTCGATGAGGCTTTCTCTTTAAGTTGGCGGA
>NZ_JWGX01000043.1:0-50447 GCF_000813075.1 Shewanella sp. ECSMB14102 | reverse complement strand
CATGCTGCTCCATCCCGCGTCCGATTTGTGCTAATCAGTTTGAATTCATCATTAAGGAATTTGCTTACGGCGCTGGATATGAACCGACAACCTTCGAGGCTCTTATAGAGAATTGAGCCCGGCTTGTTACCATGCTGTTCCATCCGGCGTCCTTCAAAGCGGGGTGGACTATAGCGACCAAGGCGCGGCAATGCAAGGACAAATCATCAAAATGCCATTGAGTGTTCAAATTTGATTCATCTGTGCGTGGAGATTAAACCAGTTGATTACAACTCAAACAATTTTGCTGTGGTTGAGAAAGAAAAGCGGTACTGAAAACGGAAGTTTTTATCTTTTGCCTGGATCAATGGTTATAATGCGCCATTCATTTTTGCTTTGCTATCTGGTTAGTTCATGTTGAATTTTTTTGCGGCGGCCCCCAAGGGGTTTGAATATGCTTTGGCGCAGGAACTGCGCGAGTTCGGTGCGCTTGAGGTCAAGGAAAGTTTGGCCGGGGTCTATTTTTCCTGTCCACTGGAGCAGGCATACCGCATTACTCTTTGGACCAGATTGGCAAGCCGTATTCTTCTTATATTGCATCGCGGGCCCTGTGACTCAGCAGAACAGCTTTATAATGCTGCTTTCTGTATCGACTGGCCGAGCCACTTTGACAACCGTTGTACCTTTAGTATCGACTTTCACGGCATGGGCGGTTTTATCAAGAACACCCAGTTCGGGGCCCTCAAGATTAAAGATGCTGTGGTGGATCGTTTCCGCGAAGATGATCTTAACCGTCCCAATGTGCAACGTGTTGATGCCGACTTCAAAATCGATGCTCACTACCGTAACGGCCAGGTAACCATAGCGCTGAACTTCTCCGGGCCGGCGCTGCATCAACGTGGTTATCGCAGCGGTACCGGTGAGGCGCCATTGAAAGAGAATCTCGCTGCCAACATGTTGGCCCGCGCCCAATGGGATAAACAAACGCCTTTGCTGGATCCATTTTGTGGCAGTGGCACTGTGTTGATTGAGGCGGCTATGATAGCGGCCGATATGGCCCCCGGACTGCAACGCAGTCGCTTTGGCTTTGAGCACTGGCATCGCCATGACGCCAAACTTTGGCAAAGCATAGTCGAGGAAGCCAAAGCGCGCGCCAGCATAGGCAAGAACCGTTGTGAAGTGAAGTTCTTCGGCTCGGACATAGACTCGCGCATGGTGGCGCTGGCCAAACGTAATGCCAAGAGCGCCGGTGTCAGTGATCTGATCGAGTTCAGTGTTGCCAATGCTCTCAATATTACGCCACCGCTGGACAAAGGCTTATTGATCTCCAACCCGCCTTATGGCGAGCGTTTGGGCAATGTCTCCTCCTTGTTGCAGCTTTACTATCAGTTTGGCGACAAGCTCAAGCGTGAGTTCGGTGGTTGGCAAGTGGCCTTGCTTTGCAGTGATATCGAATTGATCTCATCGCTTAAGCTCAAGGCCGACAAGCAGATGAAGATGTTCAACGGGGCACTTGAGTGCGCCTTTAACCTCTATACCCTGCATGCCAATTCTACCCGCAGGGCGGCGGTGGCAGCCGAGCAGTCGGGGGCTGAGGTCAGTGACATCGCCAGTGCCTTTGCCAACCGGGTGAAAAAGAATCTGAAACAATTGGATAAGTGGGCCCGTAAAGAGGGGATCGACAGTTATCGCCTCTATGACGCAGATATTCCTGAATATAATGTCGCTATCGACAAGTATATCGATTATGTGGTGATTCAAGAGTATGCAGCGCCTGCCAGCATACCTGAAGCCGTCAGCAAGCGACGTTTGACTGATGTGCTTCTGTCTTTGCCCGGCGCCATAGGTGTAGAGCCGGACAAGATCATCCTCAAGACCCGCGAGCGGCAGAAGGGTACAAATCAGTACCAGCGGCTCGACAAAGAAAAGCTGGAGCTGGTTACCCAGGAATATGGTGCCCGTTTCAAACTCAACCTGACCGACTATCTGGATACCGGGTTGTTTCTCGATCACCGGCTTATTCGCAAACTGGTGGGCAGTAAAGCCAACGGCCGTGATGTACTCAACCTGTTCGCCTATACGGGAACCGCGTCGGTGCACGCCGGGCTTGGCGGTGCCAAGTCGGTCACGACTGTGGATATGTCCAACACTTACCTTAACTGGGCCAAGGATAACTTTGTGCTCAATGGTTTGATTGGCAAACAGTACCGTTTCGAGCAGGGCGATTGCCTGCAATGGATCCGCGATTGTGACCGCAAGTTCGATCTTATCTTTATCGATCCGCCAACCTTCTCCAACTCCAAACGGATGGAAGACTCATTCGATGTGCAGCGCGATCACGTCAAGTTATTGTCTGATCTGTTCAAACTGCTCAATCCTGGCGGAGAGATAATCTTTTCCAACAATAAACGTAAGTTCAAAATGGATATCGAAGCCATGGCGGCTCAGGGTATGTCAGTCACCAATATGGATGCCCAGATGTTGCCAATGGATTACAAGCGCAATCCGCATATTCATAATACTTGGTTGATCACCCATGCCTGAGACGCCATTGACCCTATACCACACAGATGGTTGCCACCTGTGTGAGTTGGCCGTGGCCTTGCTCGATGGCCTTAATATTCGTTATCGCACCCAGGATATTTGCGAGCAAGAAACGCTTGCCGAGCGCTATGGCGTGCTTATTCCTGTGTTGGCCAATCGCCAGGGTGAAGAACTCTGTTGGCCCTTTGATGAACAGCAAGTAAAACGCTTTACAGGAGCATAATGTGAGTCTGGTTCGTATCAATAATGGCTCGCTTGCCTATGGTTATACCCCTCTGCTACAGCAGGCAGATTTCAGTATTGAAGCCGGCGAGCGGGTCTGTATTGTCGGCCGTAATGGTGCCGGCAAATCCAGCCTATTGAAGGTGTTGGCAGGAGAAGTCCTGCTCGATGATGGTGAGTTCAATATCGCCACCGATGTGAAAGTCAGCCGCTTGCAACAGGACCCACCCAAAGCGGAGCAGGGCACTGTCTATTCCTATATTGCCGCCGGTCTTGCAGATGTGGGCCAACTGCTCGAAGAATACCATCAGCTGTCGCAGTCTATGGCCAAGGCCCAGGGTGAAGCGCTCGAGAAAATGCTGAAAAACCTCGAGCGGTTGCAATCCAAGCTGGATCACTTCGATGGTTGGCAGCTCGACAACCGTATTCAGCAAAACTGCCGATTGCTGGGGTTGGACCCGGATAAGCCTCTGTCTGAACTCTCTGGCGGCTGGCAACGTAAAGTCGCCCTGGCCAGAGCTTTGGTGAGCGAGCCAGATTTGTTACTGCTCGATGAGCCAACCAACCACCTGGATATCGACACCATAGAATGGCTGGAACAGTTTCTGTTGGGATATAAGGGCGCCATCGCCTTTATCAGTCACGACCGTGGCTTTATTCAAAAGATTGCCACCCGCATAGTCGATTTGGATCGCGGAGTGGTCACCTCCTGGCCCGGTGATTACCAGAGCTATCTTGATGGTAAGCAGGAGTGGCTCAGGGTTGAGGCTGAGCAAAACGCGCATTTCGACAAAAAACTCGCCGAGGAAGAGGTGTGGATCCGTCAGGGGATCAAGGCTCGCCGTACCCGTAATGAAGGTCGGGTGAGGGCCCTCAAGGCCTTGAGAATGGAGCGCCGGGCCCGCCTGGAGCGTCAGGGCAATGCCAGAATGCAGGTCTCCGACGCCGAGCGCAGCGGCAAGTTGGTGTTTGAGGTGCGGGATCTCAATTACAACCTGGCAGATAAGGACCTGGTGCGGGACTTTTCCACCAACGTGATGCGCGGCGATCGCATCGCGCTGATTGGCCCCAACGGTTGCGGTAAATCCACGCTTATCAAGTTGTTGATCGGTCAGTTGGCGCCGCAGAGTGGTGAAATCAAGACGGGCACCAAGCTGGAAGTCGCCTACTTTGACCAATACCGCGAAGCCTTGGATCCGGAAAAGACGGTTGAAGAGAACGTCGGCGAGGGTAAGAGCACTGTTACTGTTAACGGCAAAGACAGGCATATCCTCAGTTATCTGCAGGACTTTTTGTTTTCGCCCATGCGTGCCCGCACACCGGTCAAGGCGCTCAGTGGCGGTGAGAAGAACCGTTTGCTGCTGGCCAGGTTGCTGCTTAGGCCGGCCAACCTTATCATTCTCGATGAACCGACAAATGATCTTGATATAGAGACACTGGAATTGCTAGAGTCTCTGCTCACTGAATATGAAGGCACTTTGTTGCTTGTCAGCCATGACCGGGCCTTTATTGATAATACAGTCACCAGTTCCTGGTGGTTCAGCGGCAATGGCCGTTGGAGTGAATATGTCGGCGGCTATCAGGATGCGGTTGCCCAAGGGGCACGTTTCTATCGCGATGCTGAGGAACCTGAGGCGGCTAAGCCTGTCAAACAGGAGGTTGCGCCGCAAAAAACTGCAGAACCCAAGACAGCCAAAAAGCTTTCCTATAAGCTTCAACGTGAGTTG
Source organism: Shewanella sp. ECSMB14102 (assembly GCF_000813075.1). Lineage (NCBI taxonomy): Bacteria > Pseudomonadati > Pseudomonadota > Gammaproteobacteria > Alteromonadales > Shewanellaceae > Shewanella > Shewanella sp. ECSMB14102. Next base: position 45,975 of record NZ_JWGX01000043.1, on the reverse strand, counting down.
GATGCTTTACCTGCCTTGATGGAAACACTGGAGCAGGAGCTGGAACAGCTGCAGGAGCGCGTCAATCAGCCGGACTTTTATTCGCAGGATCAAACTATTGTGAGCAGCGAATTGCAACAGTTGGCAGAGAAAGAACAGCAACTGGAGGCTTACTTCGAGCGTTGGGAAGAACTCGAGTCAATGAAGTGAGCACAAAATTATAATGGGAATCAAATTAATGAAGTTGAATAGTGCGCTGTCATTGGTGGCCATGGGGGTTATCAGTGTATTACAGGTATCGCAGGCGGCTCCTGTCTATGAAGTCGTTAACCTGGATGAATATGATCTCAAAGGTAACCTGACCGATACTCGCACCGGTTACGGTATGGGCGTTAATGCCAATAATGAAGCCATCGCTGTGGCTAAGGGCAAGAAAAAGCTCAGCACCTCGGATGTAGACAATGATGACGGTATCATCGACATTGAAGATGGTATTGCTCCCGAGGAAAAGATCACTTATTCCATTAATAAACCCATCATTGCCAATAATTTCACCTTCAACTCCCAGGAAAACGATCCTGTGAGTCCCTGGACGCCTAATTTTGAGAGTATCAACGGTAGCACACCGCCGGCTGATACGGATCCAGCCGATCCTACAAGCGTCAACTCGGTTGATAGTTTCCTCTATGACATCAATGATGCCGGTATTCGTGTTGGTGCCATGACAGGTAAAGAGAAGAAGGTTGACTATACCGGGGAAACCGAAGGGCAGGAGTACTGGTATTACCGTGACTTTGAGCAGCGCGGTTTTGTTAAAGACAGCAGTACTGAAGTGCCGCTGTTGCCGCCTTATACCACTTACACCAAAGATGATAAAACAGCGGAGCTCGGTGGTTGGTCGATGGCTTCTGCGATCAACAGTAAAAACCAAATTGCCGGTTATGCCAGCACTGCTATCAGCAAATATGGGGCAGAGAGAGTGGCTATTTGTCTCAGCGACGACAACACGTTGCCGCTGGATGTTTGTCTGCAAAGGGAAAAGTACCCTAATGCCAATAATACCCGCAATATTCAGTACCAAATGCGAGCCTATGTTTGGCAATACGAGAACGGCGCGGTTACCGGTACCGAGTTACCGCTTGGTCTGACACCCGGTGATTCAGACTATACCTTTACCGCGCAGGGGCTGGGGCTGAACAACGCAGGGGTTGTTGCCGGACGCTCCCATGTTTATCGTTATAACGATTCAGACAACCTGAGAATGGATGCGGCTTACTGGAGTAAAGATGCCAATGGTGAATACAAGTACCATTGGATCCCGGTTGTCGATGATGATGTGCGCAACTCCATTGCCTATGACATCAATGATGCAGGGATTTTGGTTGGTAGCTACAACAAATATATCCAAGGTTATATCCGCGATAAGTTCTTTATCTACGATACAAACACCCCGGAAACCAAGCCGGTTACCCCCAATGATTTCTATAGCACCATGTCGGATCTCTCCAGCAAGCCCAGAGATATCAACAACAAAGGTCAGGTCGTGGGTTATATTGAGTCAACCCATGACAAAGATAAACCAAGGCCGAAAGTGGGCTTCCTGTTTGATAAAGAGTCCGGTGAGTTCAGTAATCTCAATAAGTTGCTGACCTGTGAATCAAAAGGCTATGAGAAAGATGCCGAAGGCAACTGGAAACGTCATGAAGTGAGTGTTGAGGACGGTTCAGGCAAAACCCTGACCTACAACACTGACATAGTGGTGGTGGAAGCCAACAGCATCAATGAGGAAGGCACCATAGTCGGTACTGCCTTTATCCGTAAGCCTTCTTATCAGTTTGATGAAAAAGGTAATTTGGTAATTGGTGAAAACGGCAAGCCGCTGTTTGAGCTTAATGGCAACGGTCAGCCAGTGACTTCTTATCTGCCGCGTATGGTTGTTCTTAAGCCCAGTGGCAGTGGGGAAGCCTGTACTCAGGTGGACGACGGTGATATTGATAAGCCGTTTGAGCGTTCCGGTGCGGCCAGTTTGGGTTGGTTGGCATTGCTGCCGCTTATCTGGTGGCGCAGACGTAAAATTTAAGCTTGGTTTAAGCCTGTGAGATCGGCGCCTAAAAGGCGCCGATTTTTTTTAATCAGGATCTCAATAGTTTAAAATTTCTTCGCTATAATTGGCGATTTTTTGATTGATCTCGGCGTTGAAAAGTTCTATTCATAGCAAGTGAAGCTGATGCTTCTATGTAAAATAGTACAGAGGACGCTTGCATGAAGAGACAAAAACGAGATCGTTTAGACCGAGCCTTTTCGAAGGGATTCCAAGCCGGTGTCGGCGGCCGCTCCAAGGAGCTTTGTCCTTATTCGAATCTTGATTCTCGCTCCCAGTGGCTAGGAGGTTGGCGCGAAGGGGTAGAAGGCCGGATAAGCGGCCTGTTCAGTAAGTAATTCAGCAAGATTGCCCTCTCAGAAGAGGGCATTTTTATGCATCTCTGAAAACAACAAGGTCGGCAATTGCCGACCTTGTTGTTTGAATTCTCTACTTTAGAAGGTGGAAGTATCGCTGAACACACCTACTTTCAGATCCGTGGCCGAGTAGATCTCGCGGCCATCTACTTCCAAAGTTGCATCGGCAATGCCCATCACCAGTTTACGGTGTATGGTGCGCTTGATATTCAGCCTATAAGTTACCTTCTTGGCGCCTGGCAGCACCTGGCCGGTAAATTTGACTTCGCCTACACCAAGTGCACGGCCTTTACCCACAGCGCCCTCCCAGGCAAGGAAGAAACCAACCAGTTGCCACATGGCATCCAGCCCCAGGCAACCAGGCATAACAGGATCATCAACAAAATGACAGCCAAAGAACCAGAGATCCGGATTGATATCCAGCTCTGCAACAATTTCACCTTTGCCGAAGGTGCCGCCGTTATCGTTGATGGTGACAACTCGGTCAATCATCAACATATTATCCACGGGGAGGCGAGGGGAATTCTTGCCAAATATCTCACCATGGCCACAGGCGATAAGTTCTTCTTTGTTGAAACTGTTTACTTTAGTCATTGTTGTTACCACATCCTTCTTCAAGTGCCGCCAAGATTAGCGAACAGGTGTAAGCTAAACAACTCCGATCAGCTAGTTATTGATTAAAAAATGGCAATCTTGCCAGTAACCTCGCAAAATAGCTTGGTTCTTCATCAAGATTACCTGCCAATCTGTCCAGTCGTTGTTGAACCATGCCGTAAAGCGTGTCCTCTGGGAAGTTGTTGTCCTCGTCGGCTTCCCCGGCTTTTATTCCCATCAGCAGAGTGACGGCTTGGTCTACATGAGTGATTTCGTAGAGCTGGAATAATCCTTGTTCTACCGCTGTTATAACATCGGGTGTCAGGTTGAGTTGCTGCACATTGGACTTGGGCATAATTACTCCCTGGCTGCCGGTCAAGCCGCGCCTCGCGCAGAGTTTGAAGAAGCCTTCAATCTTCTCATTGACGCCCCCAATTGCCTGTACATTACCAAACTGATCCAGTGCGCCGGTTACCGCGAGTCCTTGGTCTATCGGCTGTTCGGTTATGGCCGAGATCAGGCTGCAGTATTCGGCGAGAGAGGCGCTGTCACCATCAATTTCCTGATAGGATTGCTCAAATACGATATTGGCATTGAGGTGCAAGGGTGCATCGCGGCCAAATACCCGATAGAGACACGCGGACAGGATCATCATTCCCTTGGCGTGGATATTACCCGCCAACTCAGATTTCCGTTCAATATCGGCGACTTCACCATCTCCATAGTGCACCGATGCCGTTATCCTGGCCGGCTCGCCATAGCAATAATCCAAGGTGTCTATTACAGTCAGGCCGTTAATTTGCCCCACCATAGCGCCTTCAGTTGGCAAATAGATGAAGGCGTCATCAAGATTTTGTGCCGACTGCTGCTCTTGGGCGTTATGCCGTTGTTGGCGTTGTGCCAAGGCATGTTCAATGGCGTTGGCATCCAGCGCTTGTCCTTGGCTATAAAAAGTAGCTTCAGCGAACACTTGTGCCAAATCTGCGCTGGCGAGGCTCAAACGTTGTTGATGCTCTGTCAGGCGACTACTGTATCTGAGCAGAGGCAGTAAGGCCGACTCTGTCAACTGACAATGGCTGAGTTTTGCCAGTTCTGCCAACCAGACTACATAGTCATTGATAGCGACTTTTTGCAGGTCTACTTCAAATACCAGTTCGCCAAGCAGGGCAAATAACTCGCTAAATCTGCGTTCGTGGAACCTGAGTTCGCTGTAGAGCAGACTCGAGCCCACCAATACAACTTTGGCTTGAAGTGGCTGCCATTGCCCTTGAAGCTCGAAACCACCTTTTTCAATGGCATCTAATAATAGCTCCCATAAAGGCTCACGTTTCCACAGGGATTCGGCGCAGATAAAGAGTATTCCTGGCGTTGTGAGGGCACCCGGTTGCCTTTGTTGTTGACTATCCTGATGGCCGAGTAGCTGCGCCCGGGTGATGCGACCGCTCAAGTATTGCATCGGCATCTTGCTCTGGGCGCTCAGGGCTTTAAATAGCCAAACGCGGTGGATACCCTGGAAATCTGCCAGGAAAAGTTGTTGTCCTGATAAAGTTTGCAGCAGGCCAAAGGCCTCTATGACTCTTTCCTGTCCAAGTAATAGATCTGTCAGTTGGCTCGATGTGGGAAGCTGCAGATTGGAGTATTGAGGGGTAAGGGCCCCGGCCGGGATCAAGCTAGGCTTCATTGTGGCTCAAAGTCATTTAAAGATAAGCTGATTTTACCACAGGGGTGACGGAGCGGCATGGTAAATCTCCATTCTGGAGCGGCTTTTATTGTGCGATATGAGTTCCGTTTGAATCTTTCGGATGGCTGAGATTTGGGCATATGAACATATTTTTAGAAATAAGGGTTTACAACGGCTTAGGGAGCTTATAATATTTGCGCCGTTCCGGAGGGGTGGCAGAGTGGTTGAATGCACCGGTCTTGAAAACCGGCATGGGTTTATAGCCCATCCAGGGTTCAAATCCCTGCTCCTCCGCCATATTCAGAGAAGCCCGCTTGTGCAAACAGGCGGGCTTTTTCGTATCTGAGTTTTGATGATAGCGATTAGCTTGGCACCGCTGTGAGGGTTGCTGGGTTTATAGCGCCGTCATGCAGGGTTCAAATCCCTGCACCTTTGTCAGCTCCAGAGAAGCCCGCTTGTGCAAACAGGCGGGCTTTTTCGTATCTGAGTTTTGATGATAGCGATTAGCTTGGCACCGCTTTGAGGGTTGCTGGGTTTATAGCGCCGTCATGCAGGGTTCAAATCCCTGCACCTTTGCCAGATCCAGAGACGCCCGCTTGTGCAAACAGGCGGGCCTTTTCATGTGATTTCCATATTTTTATCCAAGCTAGTTGTTATTCTGAAGACCGTAGGGTTTTTAGCCCCAGGCATAAGGGCTGTCCCTGAGTATTTTTCGTCCTAGATTGATAATGATCAATTCAACTCGACCACTACAGGGGCTGGATTACAGAGGTTACAGTTTTTGATTATGGTTCTAAGTTGGTGTTACCGTTATCTCCACTCAATCAGCCCGCTATTTTCTTATCATATCCATGGCAAATCCCGCTTTCGAGTGAATATCCTTCAAGTAATAAATTAAATGGCTCAGAATCTGCCAAAGAGACTATAACCTGGGCGAGGACAATGGTATAAATGGAGCCGATTTGTCCCTACATGTCCAATTACAGGAAAGCTGTCATGATTTTTTCTCAGATTACCGCCGCGCCGGCCGATCCCATTCTTGGTTTAACTGAGGCTTTTAAAGCCGATCCCCGCACGGATAAAGTCAACCTGGGTGTTGGCATTTATAAGGATGAGGCTGGCCAGACCCCGGTACTCAAATCGGTCAAGTTGGCAGAAGCCAAGTTGCTCGAAGAGGAAAAGACCAAGAGCTATCTCGGTATCGAAGGGGTTGCCCTGTATAATCAAGCGGTTCAACAACTGCTATTCGGTATAGATAGCGCCATAATCGCCGCTGGCCGGGCAGTAACGGCTCAGGCTCCGGGAGGTACAGGCTCATTGCGGGTCGCTGCCGAGTTTGTCCTTAGCAATACAGACAGCAAAACTATCTGGATCAGCAACCCAACCTGGGCCAATCATAAGAACATCTTCGAAACCGCCGGGCTTGAGATCAAAGAGTACAGTTATTATCAGGCAGAAACCCACGATCTCGACTTCGATGCCATGATGACAGATCTGCAACAGGCGACTGAGGGTGATCTTGTGCTGCTGCATGGCTGTTGCCACAACCCGACCGGTATCGATCTGAATATCAATCAATGGCAGCAAGTTGCCAAACTGTGTGCCGAAAACGGATTGGTGCCTCTGTTTGATTTTGCCTATCAGGGCTTTGGCACAGGAATTGAAGAAGATGCCCAAGGCCTCAGAGCTGTTGCCGCCATGGTGCCTGAGCTGCTGGTGGCCAACTCTTTCTCGAAAAACTTCGGGCTTTATAATGAACGTATCGGTGCCGTGACTCTGGTGGCCAAAGACAATGAGTGCGCTGCACGGGCTTTCAGTCAGGTTAAGCGCACCATTCGTGCCAACTACTCCAACCCGCCGGCTCATGGTGCCATGATTGTCAGTACTATTCTTAACGATAGTGAGCTCAATACGCTGTGGCAGCAAGAATTGACTGAAATGCGTCAACGTATAGCCAGTATGAGAGCTCTGTTTGTCGAGAGCCTCAAGGCTGAAGGTGTCGATCGCGACTTCAGCTTTATCTCCCGTCAAAATGGCATGTTTAGCTTCTCAGGACTTAACAAGGAACAAGTTGCCAAGCTGAAAGATGAGTTTGGCGTCTACATTGTCGGCTCTGGCCGTATTAGTGTTGCCGGGATGACCAAGAGTAATATGCCGGTTATTTGTAAGGCGATAGCCAAGGTGCTCTAAACCTGCTGGATTTTGCCAAAACTTGATAAGGACAGCTTTTGCTGTCCTTTTTGCTGTTTGGCTATAGTTTATCGTTATTCAAGCAATAAGTTTTTTCGGCTGTAAAGTCTGTACCAAAGCGTTGACCAAGGCGTCTCTGTCGTGACAACCACTCTGGAGTGGATCGGCCAGCGGCGAGCGATAAATTAATCCGTCCTGATATGGTTGGCCATGACACAGTACAGCATCGATACGCCCTGCGCCTATCAGTTGCTGACACCAATTCAACTTTGCCTCCAAACTCAGCTCTCCGGCCACTGACGCCTCAGGTTTCAGATTATCGATAAATACCACTCTGGCTTGACTGTATTTAATCGCTGTTGCCAGCTCTGGCAATAACAAAGGTGGCATCAGGCTGGTGAGAAAACTGCCCGGGCTTAGAATAATCAGTTCGGCTACATTCAGCGCCGCTATGGCCTCTTCTGTGGCTTTGACCATAGGTTCAAGATTCATCGCCACCGGGCGCTCAGCCATGCTGTCGACCTCCAGCTCACCGAACACTTTGCTCCCTGAGGCGTCAAGCGCCAGCAAGTGAGTAGGGTGTTCAGACATGGGATATAGGCGGGTGTCAATTTTAAGTAGGCCGCGGATAAGATTAATCGCTTCGAGGGGCCTGACACAGAGCTGATCCAATGCTGCCAGGATAAGGTTGCCCAGGTTATGACCATTGAGTTCATCCTGGCTATCGAATCTGTATTCAAATAATAAGGAACCGACAGAGGGTTTATGCGCCAGTTGGCTGAGACAATTACGTAGATCGCCCCAGGCGATACAGTCATTACTGTTTCTTAATCTGCCTGTGCTGCCACCGTTATCTGTGGTCGCAACTATGCCTGTTAGTCGATCGCCGAGAAAAGCCAGGGATGATAGGACTCTTCCTAACCCATGGCCTCCACCAATAGCAACAACTTGCTGATATTGACTGAATAACTGCCTTTGCATAGCTGATCCTTGCCGTCGCTTTGAACTTGAACATTCTACACCAATGCTGCATAAGAGTCAGAGAGCTATTTTGTGAAAAGTGATATCTGACATATAATGCGGAAATTTTCCCCTTAACTTTTGGGTAACCGGCAAAAGGAAAGACTGATTGAAAACCGGAAAACTTGGCTCATTTACCCTGGCTTTGGCTTTGGTAATACTGTCGGTATTGGCACTTAGGGTGTACCTGATACCTAGTTTGAAAACTGCCGAGCAGAGTTCAGCACCACTGATAAAGAACCAATTGGGTATCAGCTTGATCCCAGATTTCAGCAGCATAGGTAATGTCAGCGATAAGAAGCAGGCGTTTTTTGACTTCTTGCGTCCGGCGGTGCAAAAGCAAAATAGCATTATCGCTGAGGAGCGTAAATTTCTCGAACAGGTGCAAAAGCACTTGCAAAACCAACATCAGCTTAATGATGCCGAGCAATATCGTATTCAGCGTCTGGCAGAAAAGTATCAATATGCCATGCGTGCTATCGATAGCGACAGCATCAATAAATTGCTGCGTCGGGTTGATGTGATCCCGGAATCTATGGTGCTTATCCAGGCAGCCAACGAAACCGGCTGGGGCAGTTCTCGGTTTGCCCGTGAAGGGCTCAATTTTTTTGGTCAGTGGTGTTTCAAAAAAGGTTGCGGTTTGGTTCCACAGTCGCGCTCTGAAGGCATGTCCCATGAAGTGGCCGTATTCAAATCGGTCGACGACTCAGTAGCTTCTTATATGCGTAATCTTAATTCCAATGCAGCCTATTCTTTGTTTCGTTCCATACGTGCCGATCTCCGTAGTCAACAGGAACCCCTGACGGCAGAGAAGTTGGTTTATGGCCTGGTAAACTATTCGGAGCGCCAGGAAGCCTACATTGACGAATTATTGGATATGCTGCGTCACAACGAAGAATATTTGGTGGAAAACCATGTCGAAAAAACTGCTGTTTAGTACGTTATTGTTGCTGTCCCCCTCTTTGATGGCCAGTCAGGTGTCTTTGAACTATGCCGACTTTTACGCGCGGATGAAAGTGATGAATAAAGGCAATTATCCACTTATTGATCTGGCTTTTACGGTTCCTGAAACCGAAAACTGTCAATTAAAAAATGGCAGTATCAGCACAGAAACTGAACGTTTTCCTCTGACATTTGATGCCAGTCAGAGGTTGTTTATTCCCTTCGATGAAAAGCTCAAGGGTGCCAGAGCCCTGATTAACCTTGAGTTGGCTGGAGATGGGCAAGGCTGCGGCATTGGTATGCAGCTCAGGGGTCGTACTCCCAAACAGGAGTACAGCGGCGATGAACTGAGAGACATCAGTAATCAAATGAATGAAGCCCTGAAGCAGATGCAAGGATTTCCGATGAAGTATTTTGCCAAGCCTATTTCAGGTCTTAATATTGAATTTACCGGCAGTGAAAATGGTGCTTGGCTCGATGGGCGCTATCAAACGCTGGGTAAGCGCTACGAACTCAGTAATGAGGAACTCAGCCAAATTGAAGTAGTAAAATTTGACTCGGCTCCTGCAGTGATCAGTCCATGGGTCATGCGAGACAACTAACTACTTGCCTTTTATTCAGATGAGTTTCCAAGGCAGGTTATCATTTGGAATGATGTTGCTGGCAGTTTGCTGACGCTCGAGTCGCCTCACTAGATGAGACTAGGTCTGGCTTACTGCCAACGTTCTAGCTATTTATCTGCCAGGTTGGTTGTCCATTTTCATTTGAGTAACAAATCATCGTCAATGGGACAGAAGTCGCTGGCGGCATTGAGCAGGAGCATCGAGGTTAATTCAGTAACGGAATAGATTTCAACTCGTTTGCCTTTTTGACGTAGCTTTTCGGCCAACAAGGCGAAATCACCGTCCCCGGAAACCAGTGCCACAATGTCCACAGCATCGGCATATTCCAACGCATCTATGGTTATTCCCACATCCCAATCACCTTTGGCTGTTCCATCAGCGCGTTGGATAAAGGGCTTCAACTTCACCTCAAAGCCAATGGCCCGCAGGATATTTTGAAACTCGCGCTGTTTTTTATCACCTCTGTCTATAGCGTAGGCAAATGCTCTCACCAGCTGTTTCTGATCAGTGACTTTGGACCAAAGCCGGTTGTAGTCCAGGTTTCGACCGAAAACTTGTTTGGTGGTGTAGTAGATGTTTTGAACATCGGCCAAGAGAAGCACTCTACTGGGCTGATCTTTCATTGTTTCCGTTCCTTATTTTATGAACTCTGTCTCCCTTGACCTATGGCGGGGGAAAGCTCTTTTTTGTGCAAGTACTTAAGTCGTTTAAACTTGTTAGTTGCATGTTGTATTCTTTGTGGCCTGTATAAGGACAGGTTTGTTCGCCAATTATCACAGCGCCCTTGTGCCGGTAAAAATTGACACTGGCTTGGTTGTCACAATAGACGTTCAGCGTCAACCGCTCTCTTTGTTGCCTGGCATGTTCAAGTAAATGACCGCCGATCCCTAACCCTTGCATTTCGGGTTTAACAAATAACGCTGCCAACTTGTCCTCATAGAGAGAGTAGAAGCCGAGCACTTGGGTACCATGCTGATAGAGATAATTTTCTGCCGCAGGAATATAAAATTGGCGCATGTTATCCAACTGTTCTTGCCAAAATTTTGCGGCAATAAAATGATGGGCATCGATAGAGGCTGTTAGCCAGATCTTCAATACAGTTGGCATGTCTTCCATTGTAAATGCGCGGATCATATGACGTCCTTGTGGATGACTGAGCAAAATAGAGGATTAACGGGCTTTACTGCCTCACAGGACAGGCCACAAATCCTAAATAACGTGCAGGGTAACAAAGTAGGTTGAATAAAAAAATGATAAGGCGCTCAGAGTGCAGCTTTGGTTCTTGTCGGGTAACAAGTTTATGGGTACTTGATAATAATTTGAAGCTGTTGAGTTCAAGGGTAACGCAGCAGATAAAAAATTTACACTGTTATTCCGTTGGTTAACCGGCACTAAGCCAAAAGTGGATTACACTTTAAATCACACATAGCGTACTGTATTGAAAAAGGCTTAATGCCGAATTGAACTGTAACAGCTTTAGCATTAAATGAGCTGGATTGTAGACTCGGGAGGAGCTAAACCGAGAGTTAAACCGTGCTGAGTACCGGGCAGGGAAATGGTCTCCTGCTGGTTTTGTCCCAAAGCAAGTGTGGACAAAGTGACTGAGGGATTAGTAACTATGCTAGATGATTTACTGTTTTCATCTGAAACATCACCGGAAGAAACTCATCAACGCGACGCCATGTGGCGTATTTTGGCGGTGGATGATGATGTCAAATTCCAGAATTCACTGAGTTTTGCCATTAATAAAATGACATTAATGGGACGTCCCCTTGAACTCATACAAGCCTACAGCATGGCAGAGGCATCCAGCTTATTGGGAAAAGATGCCGACTTTGCTGTGGTGTTGGTTGATGTCGTGATGGAAACCGAAGATGCCGGTCTCAGGTTAGTCAAAGCTGTGCGGGATTTGCTGGGAATATCCGATACCCGTTTCGTACTCTTGACCGGCCAGCCAGGAATGGCGCCGGTCGAATCTGTGATGCAGGATTATGACTTGTCTGATTATGTGCTCAAGTCAGATCTCGCCAACCGTGGGATACGCAATATACTCACAGGTGCAGTACGTAATTATCATCATCTCAAGACTATTTCTTCTGCTCGTCGTGGTTTGCAGCTCATTGTGGAGTCCAGCAATCGTTTGCTGGGGCTGAGGACGCTTACGCAGATAGCCTCTGTGACTTTGAGTGAAATTGCTAATCTCATCAATGTCGCCGACGAAGGCTTGGTTTGTGTTAATCGTGGTTCCCACGCAATGGATAGCTCTGGTCAGGAGATCTATGAACCCTTGACCATAGCCTGTAGTGGTCGTTTTCGTCAGTATATTAATCGTGCCTTGAGGGAATTGCCGGATCCGACTATTCAATCCATGGTTGAGCAGGCACTCAGGGAAAAACGTTTTGTCAGTACCGATGAAAGTCAGGTGCTATTTTTCCCCAAATCGGCAGCACTGGCTGAGTTTGCCATCTATGTGGCTACTAACCGCACGCTGGATGATACCGAGATGGAGTTGCTTAAAGTCTTTGCGGCCAATGTTTCCAAAGGTTTTGGCAATGTAGCCTTGATTAGCCGGCTGGATAAAGTGGCTTATCAGGATGAGTTGTTGAGTATTCCCAACCGCAGTGCACTGCTGCGTGAATTGTCCAGGTTGCAGGCCATGTCCAGCGCTGATGCCCATAACCTGCTGCTACTGGATCTCGATCATTTTTCCGGGCTCAACAATTTATTTGGCTGTGTATTCGGTAATCAGGTATTACAGGCTGTGGCTCAAAGGTTACAGGAGGCATTTCCTCAACCGATAGTCATAGGAAGACTACACTCGGATCTGTTTGCCATTATCGGCCATAAAGAACAGGTCAATATTGACAAGGCCCAAGAGGTGTTTGGTGCACCCTTTGAAATTGATAATAGTCGCCATATTCTGACCGCCTGTATGACTGAAGTCTCTTTGGCTATCAGTCTTGGACAGGATCCCGCGGAGTTTTTACGAACAGCCGGTACAGGGCTGAGAAATGCCAAGTCCAGAGGCCCCGGCAGCATACAGGCGTTTGATCCTGAATTTGAACATCAAGCGGCACACAGGTTCAAATTGATGCAGCGTTTACATAGCGCGATTCAACGTCAGGAGTTTGTGTTGCATTACCAGCCACAGATAGACCTCAATACTGGTGAGGTTGTTGGGGTTGAGGCTTTATTACGCTGGCAGACCGAAGAGGGTATGGTGCCACCCGGCACCTTTATTCCGCTGGCGGAACAGTCGTCCTACATTCACGGGATAGGCGACATAGTAGTTGCTTTGTCCTGTCAGGCTGTGCATGCACTCGATCTGGCGGGGTTTAGCGATATTCTGATCAGCGTCAATTATTCCGCCCGGCAACTGGATAAGCCGGATGTTTTAGACCGGCTCAAACAACAATGTCGTCTGGCCGGGGTGGAGCCGAGCCGACTGTGTTTGGAAGTCACTGAAACCGCTATGATGCAGTCTTTTCAACAGGTCGCCAATATTCTCCAGCGTCACCGAACTTCGGGAGGTACAGTGGCGATAGATGACTTCGGCACAGGTCTTTCATCACTCGAATATTTGCTGCAACTGCCTGCCGATCACCTGAAGATAGATATGACTTTTGTCGCCAGGTTGGATGAAGATGAACGCAGTCGCTTCCTGGCATCAATGATTATTGAATTGGGAAGGCGACTGAATATTTCGGTTGTTGCCGAAGGGGTTGAGACTCACAGCCAGGCTAATTGGCTCAGAGAACATGGTTGCCACATAGGTCAAGGATGGTTGTATGGCAAGGCCATGCCATTGGATGAGTTATTGCAATGGCTCAATAATCGCTGAATGGAATCTTGCTTATGTCGATAGATTTGCCCGAACAAGCTTTAATGGCACCGCCGAACTCTGAGGGCGTATCTTTAGGACGAACAAGGCGAAACTCTTGGCTGACTTGGGTGAGTTATTTGCTGCCCTGGTGGTTACTGGTGCCCCTTGGAAGCTGGCTTATGTATCACTATGCCTCTCAATGGCAGATAGATCAGGTGCGTTATGCCCAGCAGGAACTGGTAGATAGAGATACTCTGGTACTCGGCGCCACGCTTACCAGAGTTCATCAGGACGTCAGTTTACTATCAAAGATGACCGCATCGGTATTAGCTGATAACAGGCTTGGTGATACTGAACAGCTGGAATTATTGCAGCGTCTATTTGTTGACTTCAGCAGCGCCTATCCCAGCTATATGCAAGTGCGCTGGATTGGAAATTCCGGCGTTGAGCGGGTGAGGGTTGACTATATAGATAATCAAAGGCGAGTTGTCGCTGCAGATGCATTACAGGATAAATCATCGCGCTATTATGTCATTGAGGCCAAGCGTTTGGCTTCGGGGGCGGTTTATTATTCTCCTTTCGATCTCAATATCGAAGCCGGTAAAATAGAGATCCCCTATCGACCCACCTTACGTGCTGCTACCAAGGTAATGGATAGTAACGGCAAGGAGCTCGGGCTGGCACTATTGAACCTGGATGGCAGTGGTTTACTTGAACGTTTGCGCCAATCCGGTAAGACGATGTTGCTGAATGCTGAAGGCTATTGGTTGCTGTCAACTTTGGGTCACAGAGAGTGGGGTTTTATGTTCGACGCTCCTGAACAGCGCCTGGCAGTTGTCCATCCTGAAGTTTGGCGGCGTATACAACAGGAACAACAAGGGCAGTTTATCGATGAAACCGGGATGTGGACTTTCTCCCGCGTGGCGCCAATACTGAACGGTGACAGCAAGGTACCCATACTTTACACCCTATCTCATGATGAACAGCCACTGCTCATTCAAGCCAGATTAAAACGGCTCTACGCCGGCGTTGGTGCAGTAGTTTTTTTATGTATGACTTTGCTGGGAGCGTTTTTAGCGCGCTCCAACCTGCGTTTGGAAGACAAGGCTCATGAGTTACAGCAAAGTAACGCGGCGCTTGCAATGACGCTGGCTCAGTTGAAGGCATCGCAGCAGGAGTTGGTTCGTACCGAAAAATTATCATCCTTGGGTTTGATGGTGGCCGGGGTAGCTCACGAACTCAATACACCTATTGGTGCGGCAATGCTGTGTGTTACTGCACTCAATGACAGGCTAGGTGAACTCAAGCGGGATTATCACAACGGTACTATCAAACGCTCGCAACTGGAGGAATTTATTCAATACCAGGAGGAAGGTTTGACTCTGGCCGAACGCAATCTCAAACGCTCGGCACTGCTTATTCAACAGTTTCGTCAGGTAGCTGCCGACAGAGCTAATGCTGACCGGCAAGCCTTTTGGTTGCATGAGTTGGTGACGGACATTCTGGCGCTAAATCATGGTCAGTGGAAACACAGTCATCATAAGCTGACCACTGATATTCCTTCGGATATCCATATGCACAGTTATCCTGGACCTTTGGGGCAGGTACTTCAGAATCTGGTGCACAATGCACTCATCCATGCTTTTGAAGATACTGAGCGGGGAGAGATCCATATCTGCGCCCGTAAACTTCAGCATAAGGTTGAGATCTGTGTGATGGATAATGGTGTCGGGATTGAAGATCAGGATCGTCAGCGAGTGTTTGACCCCTTTTATACTACCAAACGCAACAGCGGCGGCACCGGGCTTGGGCTGCATATAGTGCATCATTTGACCACTGAAGTATTGGGGGGGAGCGTGCGGGTTTCAAGAGGAGTCAATGGTATAGGTACTTCGATGATTTTGCTGTTGCCGCTTGAGCAGGTCGATGGCAAATCGGAAAAGGCTGCTACCGGGAATATGGCTTCCTGAACAAACCGCATAGATGCTGAGCTCTATGGCGCTTGAGAGTGCTTTAAAAACAAAATTGCTGTCTATCTACTCCTTGGCAAGCAAGACACTGACAACACCCGCTGTAACGAAACGGGCATACATAATCACGGAGTTACTCGCAGTAGGTCGGCTTAACTGTTTGCTTTTGAAGTTGTCGTTCGATTGAGGCAGAAAAGGTTGGATGCAGGACGATACCCTTGCTTTTGAGCATAAAAGGTATCGTCCTTGATTGGGAAGTGTAACTTGGATTAAAGCAGGTTGTTTTCTCTGACGTAGGCTTCAAATTCAGTGCAGCCGCCGACGTGCTCTTTGTCGACAAAGATCTGCGGCACAGTCTCAACCGGCTTGCCTACGGTTTTTTCCAGATCGGCCTTGGTGATGCCTTCGGCGTGTATATCGACATACTTAAACTTGAAATCATCACGCTTCTCTGCCAGTTGCTCAGAAAGTTGCACTGCACGTACACAATATGGGCAACCTGGACGACCGAAAATAACTACAAACATATTGACTCCCATGGACTTGATTTGCAGCAGTTATACCACAGCTTAAAGGCCTATGCTAAGTTGCTTGATCCCAGGAATGATTTTTCGGTTTGAAACCTGCCTTGATAATCAAAGAAAGTTTGCAATAAATCCCAGCGCCGCGCCTGTTTTTTCAGCAGCAGCATGTCCGGCGCCCGAAATCGCGCCGCATCTTCGACAACTTGTTGTGGTTGGCTGTATTTTGGCAGATTCAGCCCGGGTGTTTTACTGTGGGGGTGGATAAAACAAGCAAACAGTGCCCGGCGTTGAGCACTGGTCTCCATTTTAAAATACTGGTTGAAGTCATTGCCGTCGTAATCCAGATACTGAACTCTGAGACGCCCCTCTTCGGCATGCAGCAACATTTGCTGCACTTTGAACAGGTGGTGATGCTGTTTTGACAACACCTCTTTGAGGCGTTTGTCCGGGTCGACCAGGGTCGATTGGCACTGGTGGCAAATCTTGGCAGCGATATCGTTTTCGGCGCCGCAATCCGGGCATGATTTGGCGCGATAGCGATAACTGCATTGATTATTGTCCTGCAACAGTCCCTGGCAGCGGCGGCCGAAGTGTTCGATGATGTCACCATCCTCATCCGTCTTGCCCCAGAAGATATTGGCAAAACCACACTCGGGGCAGGGAACCTGCACCGGCACCGAGTTTGCCGCTGGCTTGGGAGTGCCAACCTCGGGATAGAAGAGATCAAAGCCGCTGGCGGCATAATCTATGACCAGACAGTCCTGTTTGCCTTCGGCCAGTCTCAGGCCGCGGCCAACCATCTGTTGAAACAGGCTTACAGATGCCGTAGGCCGCATGATGGCAATAAGATCCACATGGGGCGCATCAAACCCTGTTGTGAGCACTGCTACATTGACCAGAAACTTAAGTTTCTGGGCTTTAAAGGCGCGGATGATGGCATCCCTTTGCTGCATCTCTGTGGTCGCTGTGATGAGCGCTGCCTGTTCGTCAGCCAGTAGTGTTAGCACTTCTTCGGCGTGACGCACTGTGGCTGCAAAAATAATCACCCCCTTGCGGGTGTTGGCCAGTTGTCTTAGCTGGTTAACAATGGCCTTGGTCGCGCGGCCATTGTGACTGAGCAGGGCATCGACCTTGGCCTCATCGTATTCTCCATTGCCGTTGCTCGGCAGGCTGCTGAAGTCATACTGAGCGCTCAGGCCATCGTAAAGCCTGGGCGGTGTCAGATAGCCCTGCTTAATGAGGGGCCTTAAGGGCAACTCGAAAATGCAGTCATCGAAAATCCCTCGGTCGGGATTACCAACCCGGCCGTGATAGTGGCGGCGATAGATAAATCCCAGTCCAAGGCGATAAGGGGTGGCCGTCAATCCCAGCAGCTTAAGTTTGGGGTTGTGGGATTTGAGGTGTTCAAGCAGTTGTTGATACTGGCTGTCTTGCTCAAGGCTCACTCTGTGGCACTCGTCTATGACTACCAGGGAGTAGTGGCTGTCAAAGGCTTCCAGGTTGCGCCCGGCGGATTGCACGCTGGCGACAACGGTTTTGCCTTGGGTGAGCTTTTGCCTCAGTCCGGCCGAGTAGATGCTGGCTTCATCGGTCAACAGAGCAACTTTTTCGGCGTTTTGGGCGACCAGCTCTTTGACATGGGTCAGTACCAGTATCTTGCCTTTGGCGATGCGGGCCAGCTCAGCAATCACCAAACTCTTGCCGGCTCCCGTGGGCAGCACTATCACAGCCGAGCCAGACTGAGCGCGGAAATAACGTACTGCAGCATCTACGGCTTGCTGCTGATAATCACGTAGGCGAATGCCGACCTTGGCGGTATCTTCTGCCTGAGTGTTTGTCGTCGCTTTCTGATCTGCTGGCTTTTTACTATCTGTGGACACTGAGTTGCGAAGAGGAGTTGACCGTGGGGCGAGCTTATCACAGACGCGCCAGGCTTCTGTGGTTTTCCGGGTTTGTTGGCGACTTTTTACCTTCGGACACCACAACTCATCCGCCTCAGGACATCAATGGTTAAAAAAAGCACTTTTTCTAGGCAATTCATTTGCTAAAATGCCTCATGACACTGGTCAAAGACTCGTGGCTAACGTAAAATTTCACGCTTTTACTGTTTTAATTCAAACAGACACCAAAATCGCCGCCTACGGGCCGGCATGCACTGGAAGAGAAGATGCAGCAGTTAACTGAGATCGTAGAACAGGCCTTAGCCGCCATCGAAGGGGCCAGTGATCTGAAAATCCTCGATGACATCCGCGTCGATTATCTTGGCAAGAAGGGCAAGATCACCGACATGATGAAGTTGATGGCGACCCTGAGTCCACAAGAAAAGCCCGCCTTCGGCCAGAAGGTCAACGAAGCCAAGCAAAAGGTACAGCAGTTCCTCAATCAGCGCATTGAAGGGCTGAAAGCCGCCGAGTTGGAACAGAAACTCCAGACAGAGAAAGTCGATGTCACCCTGCCGGGACGTCGCCTGGATAATGGTGGTTTACATCCGGTCACCCGTACCATAGAACGAATTGAAAGCTTTTTTGGTGAGTTGGGCTTTAGTGTCGTACAGGGGCCGGAAATCGAAGATGATTATCATAACTTCGATGCCTTGAATATTCCTGAGCATCATCCAGCTCGGGCTGATCACGATACTTTCTACTTCAATCCCAAGTTAGTGTTGCGTACCCAGACTTCAGGGGTGCAAATTCGCACCATGGAAGTGGAAAAACCGCCGTTGCGAATCATCTCTCCCGGCCGAGTCTATCGTAATGACTATGATATGACCCACACGCCTATGTTCCATCAGGTGGAAGGTCTGCTGGTGGACGAGAATGTAAACTTTGCCGAGCTGAAAGGCATTTTGCACGACTTCCTACGTAACTTCTTTGAAGAGGATTTGGAGATTCGTTTCCGTCCTTCATACTTCCCCTTTACCGAGCCGTCTGCCGAAGTGGATGTAAAAGGCAAGAATGGTTGGCTGGAAGTGCTCGGCTGCGGCATGGTTCACCCGAATGTGCTGCGCGGTGTGGGAGTCGATCCTGATAAATACTCCGGTTTTGCTTTTGGTATGGGTGTCGAGCGTCTGGCCATGTTGCGCTATGGTGTCAACGACCTGCGTGCCTTCTTCGAAAACGACCTGCGTTTTCTCAAGCAATTCAAATAACGGAGCTTTAGTATTATGAAATTCAGTGAATCCTGGCTTCGTGAGTGGGTTAACCCTGCGATTAGCCGTGACGAATTAACTCATCAAATCACCATGGCCGGCCTGGAAGTGGACGATGTCATTGCCGTAGCCGGTGACTTTTCCGGCGTGGTAGTGGGTGAGGTGGTTGAATGTGGTCAACACCCCGATGCCGACAAGCTGCGGGTTACCAAGGTCAATGTCGGTGGCGAAGAGCTGCTGGATATTGTTTGCGGCGCCCCTAACTGCCGTCAGGGACTCAAGGTTGCCGTGGCCGTTGTCGGTGCTGTGCTGCCTGGCGACTTCAAGATCAAGAAAGCCAAACTGCGTGGACAAGCTTCACACGGCATGCTGTGCTCTTATGGCGAGTTGGGCATAGATATTGAAAGCGACGGCATCATTGAACTGCCGCTGGAGGCGCCTATTGGTACAGATATTCGCGAATATCTGCAGCTCGATGACGTGATTATCGATGTGGATCTTACCGCTAACCGCGCCGATTGCCTGGGTATGGTGGGACTGGCCCGCGAAGTGGGCGTGCTCAACCGACTGAACGTGACCGAGCCAAGTTGGGAAGCCGCCAGTGTCAGTAGTGAGCGTACAGTTGAAATAGAGGTCGCCAACCCGGAAGCCTGTCCAAGATATTTGGGCCGGGTTATCAGTAATGTCAATGTCAAGGCGCAAACGCCTGATTGGATGGTGGAAAAGCTGCGCCGTAGCGGTATTCGTTCTATAGACCCTATCGTGGATATCACCAACTATGTGTTGGTTGAGTTCGGCCAGCCGATGCATGCTTTCGATTTGGACAAGATTGACGGCAGTATCAAGGTACGCCTGGGTAACGGTGAAGAGAAACTGACTCTGCTCGATGGCAACGAAATTACTGTGCCAGCCGATACCCTGGTGATTGCCGATAACAGCCAGGCATTGGCCCTGGCCGGTGTCTTCGGTGGTGAGGTTTCCGGTGTCAGCGAGCAAACCCGCGATATCATGCTTGAGTGTGCTTTCTTCGCGCCGCTGGCTATCATGGGCAAGGCCCGTCGTCTTGGATTGCACACCGACTCTTCGCATCGCTTTGAGCGCGGTGTTGATCCAGAGCTGCAGCATAAAGCCATGGACAGAGCCACCCGTTTGGTGCTGGATATCTGTGGCGGCGAAGCCGGTCCTGTGGTTGAAGCCAAGAGCGAAGCGCATCTGCCAAAGGCTGCCGACATTAAACTGCGCCGCAGCAAACTGGACAAACTGCTCGGACATCATATCGATGACACAGATGTTGAACAAATTCTGACCCGATTGGGCTTCCAAGTTGTAAAACAGGGCAGTGACTGGCAGGTGAAAACCGCCACTTACCGTTTCGACATGGCAATTGAAGAAGATCTTATTGAAGAAGTTGCCCGGATTTACGGCTATAACAACATTCCGAACACAGCCCCGCTGGCGCGTCTGTCTATGACAGATCATAAAGAGTCGGATCTTAAATTGAGCCGGGTAAGAGCTTTGTTGGTGGCACGGGGTTTCCAGGAGGCCGTCACATACAGCTTTGTGGATCCCAAGCTGCAAAAACTGGTTCACCCTGACAGCGACGCTATGGTATTGCCTAACCCGATTTCCAGTGAAATGTCGGCCATGCGCCTGTCCATGTTCACCGGATTGCTGAATGCCGTGGGTTACAACCAGGCCCGTCAGCAGGCTCGTGTACGCCTGTTTGAGACAGGTTTACGCTTTATTCCTGATGTACAAGCAGAATCCGGCGTAAGACAACAAACCATGCTGGGCGCGGTGATCGCCGGCCCCCAGAGCGATGAACACTGGAGCATGGAGTCGAAAACCGTTGATTTCTTCGATCTTAAAGGTGATTTAGAAGCCATTATTGGCTTGACAGTTTCCGAAGCTGAATTTAGTTTTAAAGGAGCGCAGCATCCGGCTATGCATCCGGGGCAATGTGCTGAAATATTGAGAAATGATCGGGTCATAGGCTATATAGGTGCAGTCCATCCCAGCCTCGAGAAGCCTTTTGGGCTGAATGGCAAAACCATAGTTTTTGAGCTGGAATTGGACGCCTTGCTGCAGGCTAAATTGCCGCAAGCCCAGGCTGTGTCTAAGTTTCCAGCCAATCGCCGCGATATCGCCATAGTGGTTGATGAAGAAGTCGCCGCAGGTGAAGTGATGACGCTGATAAGAAAAGTTGGCGAAAATCAGTTGGTTGGCTTAAACTTGTTCGATGTATACCGAGGTAAAGGTGTAGAGCAGGGCAAAAAGAGTCTGGCGATCGCACTTACGTTACAAGATAACACTCGTACACTTGAGGAAAAAGAGATTGCTGAGATGGTTGATACAGTGGTTTCTGCACTCAAGTCTGAGTTCAACGCATCGTTGAGGGATTAAAGTATGGCACTTACCAAGGCCGAAATGGCAGAGCATCTTTTTGAAACGCTTGGTATTAACAAGCGGGTAGCAAAAGAGATGGTTGAAGCGTTTTTCGAAGAGATCCGAACCGCGCTTGAAAATGGTGAGCAGGTCAAGTTATCTGGCTTTGGCAACTTTGACCTTAGGGATAAGAATCAAAGACCGGGAAGGAATCCCAAAACAGGTCAGGATATCCCAATTTCTGCCCGCCGGGTGGTGACATTCCGTCCGGGACAGAAACTGAAGAGTCGCGTAGAAGCCGCTAACAAAGGCAAATAACTGCTCGGTCAGTAATTTAGAACAGGGAAGCCGCTCCTGTGGGTGGCTTCCCTGTTTGTGTCTGTAGAAAGTGCTTCTACCCTGCTGTGTCGCATTTTTAATGCCTGGTTTGGCATTGCATTGGGATTAAACCCAGGGGTTAAACCTTGTCAAATACACCTTCCAAGCCTAAGAAAGGCAAATACTTCGATAGGCGCTTCCGTTGGTCATTGCTGCACCCCAGGTTTTGGGGGAGTTGGTTGGCGATAGGCGTACTGGTTCTGTTTGGTCTCTTGCCTGCTCTCATTAGAGATCCTATTGCCCGTGGGTTGTCGCGTTTGGTCAAACGTGTCGCTCATAAACCGATAAGTGTAGCCAGAGCCAACCTTAAAGCCTGTTTCCCCGATAAGAGTGAGCAGGAAATCGAGCAGTTGCTGGAACGCAACACCGAAGCTTTTGTAATGACACTGCTGGCACAATCTGAGCTTATCTTGATGCCGAGCTCCTATATACGCAAAAGAGTCAAGGTTGAGGGAGAAGAGCATATTGCCTCTGCCCGTGAAGCCGGGCAGCCGATTATCTTTATCATGCCTCACGTTTGGGGCATAGAGTATGCCGGCCTAAGACTCAATTTGGACTTGCCCATGGTGTCTATGGCCAAAGCGCATCGAAATGAATTGTTCAACTGGTTCAATAACCGGATGCGTAGTTCGCAAGGCGGCAATATCTATATGCGTGAAGCCGGGATCCGGGCCTTGTTGGCTGAGCTGAAACAGGGCAACAGTTTCTTCTATCTGCCGGATGAAGACTTAGGGCCGGAGCAGAGCGTATTTGCGCCATTTTTAGGGACTGTCAAGGCCACCTTGCCAGTGGTTGGCCGCTTGGCACAGGCAGGTAACGCCCAGGTGATGCCTGTGAAAATTGGTTATGATGACCAAGCCAGATGTTTTCGTTTGACGGTTATGCCGGCGATTGCCCCTGAGTCGATGCAAGGTAAGGAAAATGAAGCCATTGCATTAAACAAGGCCGTGGAGCAGGTGATTACCGCCTATCCCGAGCAATATATGTGGTTTCTTAAGGTGCTGCGTACCCGCCCGGAAGGTATGCCGTCTATCTATTGAATATCAACATAGGCTCGGATTACCAAGGAACTTAATATCATTACTTGCATTTAGACTTGTGTCTCATGCGGTCATTGCCATAGCGGGATAGCTGCTTATGGCAATGACTTTGCGTGCAATACCGGCAGGTTTGTGCTTGATGGTGGGCACTATGCAATATCAGATAATTCCGGCACGACTTAAACGCGCGAGATTAACCCCTTTCAGTACCGCTATTTGATTGACCAACTTATTTACTTCAAAAGCCTGACCTTTGAGGATAATGGTTTCCAAACACTTATGATGGTCTATGTGGACATGGGTACTGCAGAGCACGTGTACTAGATGATTGTGCTGGATTTCAATCAGCTTTTCCGACAAACCTCTCTGATGATGATCGAAAACCAAGGTCAGTACACCTACAACATCCTCTTTGCTGTTGTTCCATTGCTTATCAACTATCCTGTCGCGAAACAGATCGCGAATATATTCTGAACGTGATTGATAGCCTCGCTCGCGGCTATCATTTTCTATCTCTTCGAACAGTGATTGGGGTAGGGATACGGTAAAACGTTGAGTTTCATCTGTCATGACTGTTTCTTCAGAAAAACACTATTGGTTAGTAGAGCTTACACAAGCTTTGCCACAAAATGTCCTTTTCCATTTTCATTGGGTGTGATCTATAGCAAACTTTTTATCTTTGTTGGTTTTTTGTGCTGTTACACTGAAAGGAATCGGGGTAGTGTTACTAAAAATAAATAAGTAATATCGGCGGGTGGCGTTAGGTTCCGGTCGAACATAACACTGAAAATGCCTTGTGGGCGTTTAATAAACAAGCCTATTTAAGCAATCAAGAGAGCTTGATCATTTCCTGCTGCACCCATTGGTCGGATCCCTAGCTTATATGAATAGTTAGGGTTCGGCTCAAATGATCTGGTTATGCACTGAACTTGAATTGCGCTCTTCTCCTTGGCAAACCAACATACAAGTTAGTATCACTTTGCCGCGGAACCGCCATCATATCCGTCAATAAGTCTAAAAAATTTTAGCCAGGTTCGGGAGTTTCAGGTGTTGCTTTCATCTGCTTATATCAAATCCAAGAGCAAACCCATTTGCCGGTCCAAGCCGCAAAGGTCAGAAAAACTGACACAATCAAAACATGGGTCTAAGTCGACAATATCAACTACCGGATTGCTGTTACTGACTCTGTTGGCAGTAGCTTTGCCTTTCCAGTTGAAAGCGAATACGACCCCAGAGCCCTTGGTCATGGTGCTGGGTGCGGAGCCCGATGGTGGCTTTGACCCCATCCTAGGTTGGGGGCGCTACAATAATCCGCTCATTCAATCTGCCTTGCTGCGCCGCTCAGGCGGCGGCGAGTTTATCGGTGATATTGCCAGCGATTGGACCTTGAGCCCCGACAGGCTCAAATGGACAGTAACCCTGAGGCCTAATCTGCTGTTCAGTGACGGCAGTCCGCTCAACGCAGAGGATGTGGCTTTTACCTTTGAGCAGGCCAGAAATGCTGCCGGTATGCAGGATTTATCCAATTTGGTCAAGGTGGAACAAAAGTCTGAGCTGCAAGTCGAATTCACCCTCAAGCAGGCAGATATCGGTTTTATCGATACCTTGGCCGAGCTGGCGATAGTACCAAGCGACAGTTACGGCCCGGATTATGGTCAGCATCCCATAGGTTCGGGGCCCTATAAAATGCGCCGCTGGGATAAGGGGCAGCAGTTGATCCTGGAAGCTAACCCTAAATATCAGAGTGCCGATCCTGACAACCCGCTGCTGAAAAAGCCCTTTTTCGACAAATTGGTTATCGTCTTTGCCGACGAAGACAGCCGCTTTGCCATGCTCAGAACCGGGCAGTTGCAACTCTCGGCGCTGGCACCCAGATATGCCGATGCCCTGATGGCGCAGGGTAATTATCGCCTGTGGTCACAAACCAGCGTCGATAACCGCGGCATTGCCTGGCCGATGCGGGCGGAAGATAACCCGGTCACCAGTGAATTGGCGGTGCGCCAAGCCTTCGATATGGTGATCGACCGCCAGCAACTGGTCGATAATCTGCTGGGGGGCTACGCAAGACCGGCCTGGTCAATCGCCGATGACTTGCCATGGGGCGGCGCGGTTCCCGATTGGGCCGATTGGCAGATGAAGCAGCGTTTACTCAAAGCGTCAGAACTCTTGGCCAACGCCGGTTGGTTACCGGGAGCGGACGGCATTCGCGAAAAGAATGGGCAACGGCTGACATTCCCGCTCTACTATCTGGCCGGTGACAGCATACGTGAGCAGTTGGCGCTGGCCAGTGCCCAGATGGCCAGAATGGCTGGGTTCGAGGTGGAGCCCAAGGCGGACAGCTGGGAAAATATCTATCGGGTGATGCATCAGGCGCCGGTGCTCTTTGGCTTTGGCAGCCTTTCGGCCAATGAGATGGCGCTTGTCTACGACAGCCGCAATGCCGGTAAAGGCTATTTCAACTCCGGCTATTATGATAACCCGCTGGTCGATAAGGCGCTGGAAAAGGCTCGCGAGGCAGACTCTGTCGACAGTGCGATTGCATTCTGGAAACAGGCACAGCAACAGATAAGCCGGGATGTGCCCTGGAGTTGGTTGGTGAATCTGCAGCATCTGTATGCCGCCAACCCTTGTCTCGATTTGGGGCAACCCTTGGTGGAACCTCACGGTCATGGCTGGCCGATCACCAATAATATCAACCAGTGGCGCTGGCAATGTCCATGAAACCAATGTTGTCTGCCAACAAGCCGATAGTGGCGCAAAAGTGGTCGTCAGTTTGCTGGCGGGGAGCTTTGTTGCGGTCTCTGCGGCTGGCGCTGCTGTTGTTGCTTGCTTGTTTGCTGGCTTTTGTGCTCTTGTCCTTGTCGCCGCTCGATCCCTTAATTCACTATCTGGGCGGTAATCTGCTGGCGGTATCCGATGCCCAGCGCACCCAGATGATCCGCGAGCTAGGGTTGGACACTGGACTCTGGCAGCAGATCAGCAGTTACTTTTCCGCTCTGCTGAGTGGCGATATGGGTCAGAGTCTGGTGTTTCGCCAGAGCGTTTCCGAGGTGATTGCCGAGCGCTTGCCGCTATCCTTGCTGTTGATGGCGCTCTCCTGGGGACTGGCTCTGCTGCTCGGTTATGGCCTGGGACTGCTGTGTGCCATCACCGAAGGGAGTTTCTGCGATCGCTGGCTGAGACGCTTTGCCTGGCTGCTTTCGAGCATTCCGTCATTTTGGTTGGCAATGATAATGATAAGCCTGTTTTCTGTCACTCTGGCCTGGACACCCGTGTGCTGCGCTGCGCCGCTGGGGCTGAGTTTTACCGAGCAGAGCCTTGGCAGTATGTTGTTGCACCTCGCTTTGCCCTTGACTGTCCTGACGCTAAGCCAACTCTCACCCTTGGTGCTGCACACCCGGGAAAAGGTGCTGGATCTCTACCACAGCGAATATGTGGGATATGCCCAAAGTCACGGTAAAGGTCGTCTGGCGGTATTCAAGAAGCATATCTTTGCCAATAGTCTAAAGCCCGCGATAGTGCTGCACTTTGCTTCTTTTGCCGAGCTGTTCGGCGGCTCTATTCTCGCCGAAACCGTGTTTAATTTCCCCGGACTCGGTAGCGCCTTGGTCAAGGCCGGACTCGGTAACGATGCGCCCTTGCTGATGGGGATTACCCTGTTTTCGGCGCTGTTTGTGTTTTGCGGTAACCTGGCCGCCGAGCTTATCAGCGCCAGATTGCAGCGTGGCAGGCTCAGTGGACTTTCGACTCATGCCACTGGAGTGCAGGCATGATGGGCGGATTAACGCTTTGCTTGAAAAGCCTTCAGGCCAAGGATGGCAGTCGCGTCGCCATCTGGTTTTGGCCGGTTTGCGGACTTTTCTTGCTGACGACACTATGCCTGCTATTTGGCAATCATGCCAGTGAGCTTAACCTGCTGGCCAAGAGTCAGGGGCCATCCTGGGCTCATCCCATGGGGACGGATTGGCTTGGGCGTGATATGGCCGAGCGTAGCGGCGCGGCCATGCTCAAAAGTCTGTGGATAGGCGCGCTGGCGGTACTGCTCAGCAGTTCGCTGGCACTGCTGCTGGCCTTGCTGGCGCAAACCGGCTCCAGGTGGCGTCAAGCTGTATTACTCGGTTGCGATCTCTGTATGTCACTGCCACATCTGTTGCTGCTGATCTTGCTGGCGCTGGCCTTTGGTGGACAGGAATATGGGGTGATTGCGGCCCTGGCTTTGAGTCATTGGCCGAGACTGACCCGTTTACTCTTACTGGAAATGGATGAAATCCTGGCTCAGTCCTATGTCAGTCTGGCGCTGGGGTTTGGCGGCTCCAGGTTAAGCACCCGCATGCGCCACTTATGGCCTCATATCATGCCGCAGTGGCTGATTGGCGGGCTCAACTTGTTTCCGCACGCCTTGCTTCATGTCGCGGCGCTGAGCTTTCTTGGTTTTGGCCTCGACAGCAACGCGCCCTCCATAGGCGAACTGCTGGCTGAGGCCAATCGCTATCTGTTGCTTGGCCAATGGTGGCTGGCGCTGTTTCCCGGGATCTTGCTGCTGAGCTTTGTTTTGCTGTTGTCTAAGCTTGCCGAAAATCTGATCCAGTTTGCCAGAGACGGTATGGCTGCGCCTAAGTTACCGGGCACCAATGTCTTGAGATCTAAAGGTGATTTACTTTCCTCAAGCGATGTTAAACCCGTCGTCGCCATTCATACCCAAGTGACAGATTTAACGCTTAAGGATAGTAGTGGCAGAACCTTGCTGGATGGGCTCAATATTGAGGTGGTTCCAGGACAGGTTACTGCAGTGCTGGGTGAGAGCGGCGCCGGTAAGAGCTTGCTGGCGCTGGCTATCATGGGCTGTTTGCCAAAGGGGATAGTCATGCAATGCGCTGGTTTGATGCGGCCGCAAAAGACGGCGCTTTGCGCTCAGAGTACCCAGGTGCTGGACGCCAACATTAAGATAAGCGAATTGCTTGACTGGTACTGTGATGATGCCATGCGTCCTTACCGGCAGGCTCTGTATGACGAGCTGGGTATCACAGCGGAGATCTTGGCGGCTTATCCTCCCATGCTCTCCGGCGGTATGGCCCGGCGGGTATTACTGGCGCAGGCCCTATTGCAAGCGCCGGAACTATTGCTGGCCGATGAGCCTTGTTGCGGTCTGGATGAGCTTGCCGCCACTGAGCTTTACGCCTTACTCAACGACTTTGCCAGCGGCGCCTTGCAGCAGCGGCTGGGTTTAGACGCCAGCCCCAAGGCGGTACTGGTTATCAGTCATAACCTCAGGGCTGTGCTGGCCTTGGATGCCGAGCTGTATCTGCTGCGCCGCGGTCGGCTCACCGAGGTGACGGATAGCGCCAGTCTGCGAACGAGTATTGCCGGGCATAAGCCGGGAGATGAATATGAGAGTGACGGCTGCTATAGCCACACCTTGCTGGCGGCGTTGCCGGAAAACTGGCCTGCCGGCAGCTGTCGCTTGGCTGATGCTGAACCAAAGAGCGGGCCCAAGAGTCACCTCAATAGCCGGCTCGATAATCAAGCTGCCAGTCAACCCGTTGGCGAACCCGCTAGTCAACCAGCTGGTCAACAAAAGCCCCATGGTGACAGTCTGGATAGTTTCAGCAACTCGCCTTGTCGGAGGCGTGCATGAGTCTAAATTCTTTGCAAAAAAAGCCGGCTCAATCCGGCTCTGCCTTGGCGCTTGAAAGCGCGCCTTTGCCTTCTGAATCCTTATCGCCGCTGCTTTCACTCAGTGGTGGCTTGGCTTACCGGGGCAGCAAGGTGATTGAGCTGCCTGATATCGCTATTAATCGCGCCGAAATTCTCGGGATCTGGGGTGACAGTGGCTGCGGCAAGTCCACCATGGCCGCGATACTCACAGGCTTGATGCCGCTTACGGCGGGAAAGCTTGAGTGCAGTCAGGTGCTCAAGCAGGTTGGCGGCCGCCCTTCACCCATTCAGTGGGTTATTCAGCAGCCGGAGCAGGCGTTCAACCCCAGATTGACCCTGGCGCAATCCTTGAATGAGAGTTGGCAGGGGCGTGATTATGCTCATCTCTTGCCCATGCTCGGCGTGGCCGAGTCTGAATTCAGGCGCTGGTTGGCATCACGCCCCGGCGGCCTTTCCGGCGGTGAGCTGCAGAGGCTCAATATTTTAAGGGCTGTGGCGCCGGAAACCCGGCTGCTTATCTGTGATGAAATCACGGCCCAGCTCGATATGCTGAGTCAGCAAAGGCTTTGGCAGCAACTGTTGCAGATAGCCCGTGACAGGCAGTTGACCCTACTGGTGATCTCCCACGACAAACCTTTGCTCGGCGCGGTTTGCGACAGAGTACAGCCCTTTAAGCCGGTGTAAAATACGTAGCTAAACTTGATATCCAGCCAATAAAAAACGCGCCCGGAAGCGCGTTTTTTTGGATAAGAACTCGTTAGAAGTTGGCGCTTCTTGGGGCGCGAGGGAAGGGGATTACATCGCGGATGTTGGAAACACCGGTAACGTAAGACACCAGACGCTCGAAGCCCAGACCGAAGCCTGAGTGAGGCACAGTGCCGTAACGACGCAGATCTCTATACCACCAGTAATCTTCCTTGTTGAGATTCATCTCGGCCAGGCGCATATCCAGTACGTCCAGACGTTCTTCACGCTGTGAACCACCGATAATTTCACCAATGCCGGGGGCCAATACGTCCATCGCTGCCACTGTCTTGCCATCTTCGTTGAGACGCATATAGAAGGCCTTGATATCTTTTGGATAGTTCTTCACGACCACAGGAGCCTTGAAGTGCACTTCGGCCAGATAACGCTCGTGCTCGGATTGCAGATCTATGCCCCATTCGACATCATACTCAAACTGCTTGCCGCAGTTTTTGAGGATCTCAACGGCATCTGTGTAGTCCACCTGGGCAAAGTCACTGCTGACAAAGTTTTCCAGGCGCTCAATCACGCCTTTATCGACGCGCTGGGCAAAGAACTGCAGGTCGTCCATTCGCTCTTCCAGCACCGCCTTGAAGGCGTACTTGAGCATAGCTTCGGCGAGACCGGCAATGTCGTTCAGATCGGCAAAAGCCACTTCCGGCTCAACCATCCAGAACTCGGCCAAGTGGCGGCTGGTGTTGGAGTTTTCAGCACGGAAAGTTGGGCCAAAGGTGTAAATCTTCGACAGGGCACAGGCGTAGGTTTCACCGTTGAGCTGACCCGATACGGTCAAAAATGCCTCTTTACCGAAAAAGTCTTCTTCGTAATTTACCTTGCCATCGGCGGTACGTGGCAGGTTTTCCATGTCCAGCGTTGATACCCGGAACATTTCACCGGCGCCTTCACAGTCGGAGGCGGTGATAAGTGGGGTAGAAACCCAGATAAAGCCGTTTTCGTGATAGAAGCGGTGAATCGCCTGTGACAGGCAGTTACGTACTCGGGCAACCGCGCCAATGATGTTGGTACGTGGACGCAGGTGCGCCAGTTCCCTCAGGTGTTCAACCGAGTGACGTTTGGCCGCCATAGGATAGGTATCAGGATCTTCCACCCAACCTGTGACTTCCACTTGGGTGACCTGCAGTTCAAAGTCCTGGCCTGAGCCTGGGCTTTCAACCACTTCACCTGTGACAATCACGGAGCAGCCGGCAGTGAGCTTCAGCACTTCGTCATTGTAATTGGGTAAGCTATTTGGCACCACGCCCTGGATAGGATCGAAACAGGAACCATCATAGACGGCAAGAAACGAGATGCCGGCCTTGGAATCACGACGGGTTCTTACCCAGCCACGTACAGTGACCTGTGAACCGACCGCATGCTCGCCTTTAAATACAGATGCGACAGATGCAATGCTCATTATTGCTTAGTTCTCCAATGAAACGTTTTATGCTTCAATTCGCCCCGAAAATAGTTCGAGAGCAGAAATCAGGCAAATCCCTGACTATATTGATGACACAGGAAAAAATTTGGAGGTTAATATTACCTTGCTGGTGGCTTTTCTCAAGCTGAAAAAGGTATTCTGGGGACAATATCCCCCTTCAGACGGAAGGAGTTTGGATGAAAAAGGTCAAAATCTTTCAATATCTGTTGGCGAGCCTGTCGATTATTGGTTGGTCACTGGCGATTTACGCCCTGCTGATATTTGATAAAGCGCGGCCCGATAGGGCCGTAGGCTATTTCTTCAGCAAAGGGGCGCCGGTGCGTTTGTACTGGGACCCTCAGCAGACCATGCTATTGGAATATATCATCTGGGCTTGCGCTGCCATCAGTTTCATTAGTCTGGCTTTCAACTGGTATGTGGCTCATCACAGCCGCTTGGGTTATTGGTTCAATATTCCACTTTTGCTGCTCTCATCCACCGCCGCTGGCTTGTATCTGCGTTTCTTCATCTAAGGAAGGTGCGAATAAGTCCTCGCGGCCTTCTCTTTTGTAGAGAGTGGCTTACACAGCAATTGGCATTCAAGGCATCTGACTGAAGGCATGCCGGGGCCTGTCAAAGTCTTCCCTAACTGCCTTTATGCTGTGCTGTCAGCGCAGTTGTCGACAAAGCATATCGATAATCGCCGCGGTGGCGCCCCAGATAAAGTGCCTGCGATAGGGAATAAAGGTGACAGGGTAGAAATGGCCGCGGCGCTCGAACATAGCCGTGTGACGATTTTCCTCTTCCAGTAAAAACGCCAGCGGCACCCGAAATAGCTCCTGCACTTCGGCCGGGTCAATTTGGGCCTCAAAGGGTGACTTTACCCAGCCAAGCACAGGGGTGATCTCAAAGCCGGTAAAGGTGGGATGATTGGGCAGTTGACCTATGATTTCGACAT
This sequence comes from Shewanella sp. ECSMB14102, assembly GCF_000813075.1. NCBI lineage: Bacteria > Pseudomonadati > Pseudomonadota > Gammaproteobacteria > Alteromonadales > Shewanellaceae > Shewanella > Shewanella sp. ECSMB14102. Next base: position 14,447 of record NZ_JWGX01000043.1, on the reverse strand, counting down.
TATCCGGCGCCAAGCCTATCTCTTCTTCAGCTTCTCTGAGGGCTGTCATGATAAGGTTCTGATCTTCGGCTTCCGGTTTGCCGCCGGGAAAGCTCACTTGACCTGGATGAGCCTTAAGATGCTTCGGTCTCTGGGTCAGGATAAGTTCCGGCCCCTGCAAACCCGGCTCCAGCGCGATAAGTACCGCCGCGGCCCTGAGTTTGGCCGGGAGCAAAGGACTTGAATGGTATCGACTCAGGGCCCTGAGTTGAAAACGGGTCAGTAGCTCGTCTTTATCCATAGCGTCCTTGAAGTAAATTGAAGTAATCAATAACCCAAGCCATTACTGTCCTGTCTTCGCAAAGAACTATCATCAAGCTTAAATGGCAAGCTTAAGGCTAAGGCGAGTCTGGCTCAGGGGTCAATAGCGGCAGTATTCGACTCACTTTATCATAGGTTTCCTGGTATTCGGCATCCACGTCTGAGTCGGCTACTATCCCGCCGCCGGCCCAGCAATAGAGTTGTCCGGAATCGGCAACTAGGGTTCGAATGGTGATGCTGCTGTCCATTTTGCCATCCTGACTCAGATAGCCGATGGAGCCGCAGTAGAGTGAGCGGCGACTGGGTTCCAGCTCTTCGATAATTTCCATGGCGCGGATTTTGGGCGCGCCTGTGATTGAGCCGCCGGGGAAGGCGGCCCGCAGCAAGTCTGTGGCCTGATAACCCGGTGCCAGTTCGGCAGTCACTGTACTGACCAGATGGTGCACCGCCGGAAAGCTTTCTATGGCAAACAGATGCGGCACGGCCACACTGCCTGGGCTGGCAACCTTACCGATATCGTTGCGCAGCAAGTCCACTATCATCAGGTTTTCGGCTCTGTCCTTTTCCGACTCCGCCAGCTGTTTGGCAAGCTGCCTGTCTTGCTGTTCATCGGCACTGCGGGGCAGGGTGCCCTTGATGGGCTTGGTTTCAATATGGCGATTGGAATCCAGGGCAATAAAACGCTCGGGTGAGATGGACAGGATGCAGTTGTGCTCCAGGCGAATAAAGGCAGAGAAGGGCGCGCCGTTGGCTTGTCTTAGCTTACGATAGGCTTGCCATTCATCGCCTTGATAGTCGGCCTGGAATCTTTGGGTCAGATTGATTTGATAGCAATCGCCGCTGTGAAGATATTGCTGCACTTGGGCAAACTTGTCGCCATATTGCTCGCGGCTAAGTTGCGAGCGCCACTCACCACTGAGCCGGAACGCTTTCTGGTCAAGGTGCTTATTGGGACTGTTTGCGACTTTGGACGTCAGCCGCGACAGGGTGTCAATCAGCGCCTTTTCACCGCGGTAGTGCACCAACTGCCAGCACGCTGATTCCTTATCTCGAATAAGGGCCCAGTTATAGAGGCCGACATTCATCTCCGGCAGAGCGATATCGGCTGCGGCCAGTTTCGGCAGTTTTTCCAGTCTGCGGCCAAGATCGTAGCTGAAGGCGCCCACAGCGCCGCCGCTGAAAGGCAGATTGACCGGCATGGCGTTGGGAAAATACTGTTGCAGCAGTTGTTGCAGCAAGGCAAAAGGATCGTCACTTGAGCGTCGTACGCTGCCTGCCTCAGCGATTTGGGTGGTTTCACCTGTGGTGACTAGCGTGGCTATCGGCTCGGCGACTATGATGTCGTATCTGGCGTCAGAGTGTTTGGCATCGGCCGAATCCAGCAGCATGGCCCAAGGCTCACCGCTGAAGTGGGAAAACAGCTCTAAGGTTGATAATTGCCAGTCAAGAAGGCGAATGGCGGGAGGGCAAATAGCCTGCTGGTACATCGAACGACCCTATCTGAAAATGTGATGTAGCCCAAAAAGGAACGAAAGAGTATCATAACGGCCACAAAAAACTAATAAAACCACCCCTGGCCCTTGGTGAAAACGCGTTGTATCACGGCTTTGCTATCGTTTTGAGCATTTTTGTGTCGCAAAACCGGCAAGCGGAGCCTGAAATTCAAGGCTTTGGCTTGAATCTCTGTTGAGCGTTGATCCTGAGCTGAAGGGGCGGATCCTTAGGCTAATGGAGCGCCAAACATGTCTGTAATCAAGCAAGCTGACTTTATCGACAGCATCACTGATGCCCTGCAATATATCTCCTATTACCATCCGAAAGATTTTATCGATGCCATGGCTGCCGCCTATGAGCGTGAGCAGAGCCAGGCTGCCAAGGATGCGATTGCCCAGATTTTGATCAACTCGCGCATGTCTGCCGAAGGGCACAGACCCTTGTGTCAGGATACCGGCATTGTGACCTGTTATGTCTATCTGGGGATGGGCGTGCAGTGGGACAAGACAGATATGACAGTGCAGCAGATGGTGGATGAAGGCGTGCGCCGCGCTTACACCAATCCTGATAACCCGCTGCGGGCTTCAATTGTGGCCGACCCGGCCGGCAGCCGTAAAAACACCCGCGATAACACGCCTTCTGTGGTGCATATTCAGATGGTTCCCGGCGATCATATCGAAGTGGCCATTGCCGCCAAGGGCGGCGGCAGTGAAAACAAGGCCAAGATGGTGATGCTCAATCCGTCTGACGATATCGCCGCCTGGGTTGAGAAGACACTGCCAACCATGGGCGCCGGCTGGTGTCCACCGGGTATGCTGGGAATCGGCATTGGCGGCACCGCCGAGAAAGCCGCTGTGCTTGCCAAGGAAGCCTTGATGGAGAGCGTGGATATTCATGAACTGATGGAACGCGGCGCCGAAACCACGGAAGAGAAGCTGCGTTTGGATATCTTCGAGCGCGCCAATAACTTAGGCATTGGTGCCCAGGGCCTGGGCGGTTTGACTACTGTACTGGACGTTAAAATCAAGACAGCGCCAACCCACGCCGCCTCCAAGCCTGTGGTGATGATCCCTAACTGCGCCGCCACCCGCCATGTGCATTTCCATCTTGACGGCAGCGGCCCTGCCGAGCTGACTCCGCCAAGCCTTGATGACTGGCCGGAAATCACCTGGGAAGTGGGTGAAAGCGTGCGCCGGGTCAATCTCGATACCGTTACCCAGGAAGAGATTGAAAGCTGGAACAGCGGCGATACTCTGCTGCTCTCGGGTAAGATGCTCACCGGCCGTGACGCGGCTCACAAACGGATCCAGAGCCTGATTGAAAGCGGTGAAGGCTTGCCTGAAGGGGTTGATTTCACTGGTAAATTCATCTATTACGTAGGTCCGGTCGACCCCGTAGGTGATGAAGTGGTTGGCCCGGCCGGTCCGACAACCGCTACCCGTATGGATAAGTTCACCGATCTCATGCTGGATAAGACAGGGTTGATGGGCATGATAGGCAAGGCAGAACGTGGTCCGGCCACAGTCGAATCTATCCGCAAGCACAAGGCGGTATACTTGATGGCCGTCGGCGGCGCCGCTTATCTGGTGTCCAAGGCGATTAAGCAATCCCGTGTGGTGGCGTTTGAAGATCTCGGGATGGAAGCTATCTATGAGTTTGACGTCAAGGATATGCCTGTTACTGTAGCGGTTGACTCCAACGGGGTGAATGCGCACGAAACCGGCCCGGCAATCTGGAAGGTGAATATCCAGAACGCCAAGGCTTAAGCTGAACCTTGAGGGGCCTATTGGCCCCTTTTGCATTGCAATCAACAACCAATAAGAAGATTTATAATGAAAACCAACCCACTATTGATGGCGCTGCTCGCCGCAGGACTGGCTCAGCCGGCGCTGGCTGCCGATAAGGCCCCTTTTACTGTCCAGGATCTGGTCAAGCTCAACAAACTTCATTCTGCCGCTGTATCCAATGACGGCACCAAGCTTATCTACGGCCTGAAAAAGGTTACCGATGATGGCAGCAGCTCAGATCTCTATCTGTTGGATCTCAGCGACAAGAATGCGACTCCCAAGCAGCTGACTTCTGCACCGGGTACCGAACACGATGTGGCCTTCAGCAGCGACGATAAGCAAGTCTATTTTATCGCTGCCCGTGATGGCAGCAGCCAACTGTATCGCTTGCCGTTGGATGGTGGTGAAGCCCAGGCCGTATCTGATCTGCCTCTGGGTATCGACGGCTACAAATTATCGGCCGATGGCAAGCAGGTGGTGATGAGCATTCGTGTGTTTCCCGAGTGCGACACCCTGGAATGTTCAAAAGCCAAGTTTGATAAAGAAGCCGAGCGCAAGAGTACAGGTCGTGAATACGATCAGTTGATGGTGCGTCACTGGGACACTTGGTCTGACCATGCCCGTAATCACCTGTTTGTGGCGCAGCTTGAAAACGGCAAGCTGGGTAAGCCGGTGGATGTGACCCAAGGCCTGGATACCGAAACCCCGCCAAAGCCATTTTCCGGCATGGAAGAGGTGACATTCAGCCCGGATGGCAAATATATTGTCTACAGTGCCAAGGCTCCGAGTAAAGATCAGGCCTGGACTACCAACTACGATCTCTGGCAGGTGCCGGTCACAGGTGGCAAGGCCAAGAATCTTACCGAAGATAACCAGGCCTGGGATGCTCAGCCGGTGTTTTCCGCCGATGGCCGTTATCTGGCCTATCTGGCGATGAAAAAGCCTGGGTTCGAGGCCGACAGATACCGCATCATGCTCAAAGACACAGTCACGGGTCAGAGCAAGGAAGTGGCGCCTATGTGGGACAGAAGCCCAGCCTCACTGAGCTTTGGTAAAGATAACAACACCCTGTATGTGACCGCTCAGGATCTGGGGCAGGTGTCTGTCTTCGCCATCAACACCCAGTTTGGTGATGTGCGCACTATTTACAACGATGGCAGCAACAGCCTGGTGGGTCTGGCGGGCGATCGTTTGATCATCAATCATAAGTCTTTGGTGGAACCGGGCGATCTCTACTCCATCAACATGGAAGGGCAAAACCTGACCCGTTTGACTGAAGTCAACAAGGCCAAGCTGGACAAGGTCAAGTTCGGTGAGTTTGAGCAGTTCAGCTTCAAGGGCTGGAACAACGAAGAGGTTTATGGTTACTGGCTCAAGCCGGCGAATTTCCAGAAAGGCAAGCAGTATCCGGTGGCCTTCCTGGTACACGGCGGCCCACAAGGTTCATTCGGCAACAGTTTCAGCTTCCGCTGGAATCCTCAGCTGTGGGCCGGTGCCGGATATGCGGTGGTGATGGTGGATTTCCACGGCTCTACCGGCTATGGTCAGGCCTTTACCGATTCCATCAGCCTGGATTGGGGCGGTAAGCCTTTGGAAGATTTGCAAAAAGGTCTGGCTGCGGTTGCCAAACAGCAGAAGTGGATCGATGCCGATAACGCCTGCGCCCTCGGCGGCTCCTACGGCGGTTACATGATGAACTGGATCCAGGGTAACTGGAATGACGGTTTCAAGTGCCTGGTTAACCACGCGGGCTTGTTCGATATGCGCTCCATGTACCATGTGACCGAGGAACTCTGGTTCCCAGAACATGAGTTTGGCGGCAGCTATGAGCAGGCCAAGGATCTTTATGAGAAGTTCAATCCGGCCAACTATGTGGAAAATTGGAAGACTCCTATGCTGGTGATCCACGGTGAGAAAGACTTTCGGGTTCCTTACGGTCAGGGTTTGGCGGCGTTCAGCTATATGCAGCGCAACAATATCCCTTCGGAGCTGCTGATCTATCCGGACGAGAACCACTGGATCCTGAATCCCAATAACCTTGAGCAGTGGTACGCCAAGGTGCTGGGCTGGATGGACCGCTGGACCAAGTAGAACAGGGAAACATGGCACAAGCTTGGTTATATGTTGCAGCGACATATACAGTTTATAGCCACAGATGCTGACTTGAACCACAAAGAGCCAAATCCGACGACTTCAGGTTGTCGGATTTTTTGTGTCTATAAGTAAAAATTTGATATCAGCGACGGTTAATAGCCGTTTTTAATAGGATGTTTTGCTAACAGAGAAAACGCTATCTATACGACAAGCATAAAGGCGTCATTTTCTTGGGAATGAGATCTACTGTTAACTTCTGAATACGGGGCCAATCATCTGATTGTTTTACCTATTTTAATGCTGTGCAGACTGCTTTTTACACCTGGGTTAACTATGTCCCCATTTATTCTTTAAGTTTTGATGCTAGTTATCTTGAATGAAGACCAACTATTGAAGTGAAGGTTGGGAAGGACAATAAAAATGCCGTCCACAATTGTGAACGGCATTTTGTGTTTCCAGTGATATTATCGACAGTCTTAAGCGGCTTGTTCTTCGCGGTTTTCCGGCTCCAGGCTCTGAGCCTTGAGTTCGGCGGGGTCAAAGTCATCCACGTTGATGGACTTCATTCGGCCGATTTCAGCGCGCTCCAGCAGGGCCACTTCTGCATCGCTCAGAACACCCAGCGCCTTGCCTTCTGCGGCCACTTTATCCAGCCACATGAAGGGCAGACGTTTGCCGGCAGCCTTACAGACTTTGTCATACAAGGGCTCTGCCGCCAGTATGTCTTTGAAGGTCTGTTCCTGAATACCTACGGCATTATTGTCGCAGGCTTCCCAGAATTGTCCCTTACCCAGACGGTCACGGCTGGCACAAGGGGTCTGCATTATCTTGGCTACCTTGTGGTCCAACACATCACTTGGGCGCTTCAGTGGTCGACCGAAGGGGAACAACACCAGGCGCAGCACGCCGCCGAGGCCAGCAGGGAAGTTATCCAGCAGCTCATCCAGAGAAGACTGCAGCTTGTAGAGCGCGTCTTCAACCGCCCACTGTACCAGTGGCAGATCTTCACTTTGACGGCCTTCATCCTGATAACGCTTGAGGGTTGCTGATGCCAGATACAACTGGCTGAGCAAGTCACCCAGGCGAGCAGAGATCCGCTCTTTACGTTTGAGGTTACCCCCTAAGGTCGCCATCGCCAGATCCGACAGCAAGGCCAGGTTGGCACTGAAGCGGTTCATATGCTGATAGTAACGCTTGGTCTTGTCGGCAAAAGGCGCATTGGAGAAGCGACTGCCGGTGAGGCCCATCCACAGGCTGCGGATAAGGTTACTTGTGGTAAAGCCGATATGGCCAAACAGCGCCGCATCAAAGTTATTCAGGCCGCGGTTTACGTCGGTATCAAAGGCCGACTCCATCTCTGCCAGCACATATGGATGGCAGCGAATGGCACCTTGACCATAGATGATCATGGAGCGGGTCAGAATGTTGGCCCCTTCAACCGTAATGGCGATAGGTGCCGCTTGATATCCGCGTCCCAGATAGTTGTTGGGGCCAAGACATACCCCTTTACCACCGTGAATATCCATGGCGTCGATAACGCATTTCTGCATTCTGTCGGTCAGGTGATATTTGACTATCGCCGAGATGACGGAAGGCTTTTCACCCAGATCAATACCTGTGGTGGTCAAGGAGGTTACAGCGTCCATCAGATAGGCGTTACCGCCGATACGCGCCATAGGCTCTTCAATGCCTTCCAGCTTACCTATTGGCAGCTTGAACTGACGACGAATGCGGGCATAGGCACCGGTTGCCAAAGCCGCGGTTTTAACGCCACCGGCTGAGTTGGAGGGCAGGGTGATGCCGCGGCCAACCGACAGGCATTCCACCAGCATGCGCCAGCCTTGTCCCGCCATTTTCGGGCCACCTATGATAAAGCTCAGAGGGACAAACACCTCTTTGCCTCGGGTTGGACCATTTTGGAACATACAGTTGAGCGGGAAGTGGCGACGGCCGGTTTCCACACCTTCAACATCGGTTGGGATCAGGGCGCAGGTAATGCCCAGCTCTTCCTTATCGCCAAGCAGATGCTCGGGATCTTTAAGCTTGAATGCCAACCCCAAAACTGTGGCAACAGGTGCCAGGGTGATATAGCGCTTGTTCCAGGTCAGTTTCATCCCCAGCACTTCTTCACCTTGCCATTGGCCTTTGCAGACTACACCGAAATCCGGAATGGCGCCGGCATCTGAGCCGGCCTCAGGACTGGTCAGGGCAAAGCAGGGAACTTCCAAACCTTTGGCCAGGCGGGGCAGGTAGTGATCCTGCTGCTCCGGGGTACCATAGTGCTGCAGCAGCTCACCCGGGCCCAGTGAGTTGGGCACACCTACGGTCGAGGCCAATTCACTGCTGACACCGGCCAGTTTTTGCAGTACCCGGGATTGGGCGTAGGCAGAGAATTCCAGACCACCGTACTTCTTCTTGATGATCATCGCAAAGAAGCCTTTATCTTTGAGGAATTGCCATACTTCGGCAGGCAAGTCCGCCAATTGATGGGAAACCATATGCTGGTTAACCATGCGGCAGACCTCCTCCACAGGTCCTTCCAGGAAGGCATGCTCTTCGGCGCTCAGACGGGCAACCGGATAGTTGTGCAGCTTCTTCCAGTTGGGATTACCGGCGAAGAGATCGGCTTCCCACCAGGTAGTACCGGCTTCAATCGCCTCTTTTTCGGTGGAAGACATCTCCGGCATGATGCCGCGATAGAGTTTAAGTAATGGCCGGGTTATCACACTCTGCCTGAAGGCACTCAGGTTCAGCGGCAGGGCAATAACCAGGAAAATTATCCAGCTAATCAGTCCAGTTACATCCAGCAGGCTGCCTGCTGCCATGACCACTGCGGCGGCTATGGTTGCAGTCAGCAGGGATACTCTGAGGTACGCTGCTGCTCCTAAAACCAAGAGCAATGCCAGGATCCATAGTAGGGTAGTCACTGTTTGTTCTCCTTAATAAAACGACCACTTTATTCAGTGTAGAACGCCTCGCTTGAGAGCGATCAAGATCACAATTATAGTATGTGGTCAGACCTGTGTCGCAATAAAATTAAACCTAAGCGAAATCGAATACAAGCATTTTTCAAACAATTGTTTAAATTTTTTATTGCAAGCAATAATTCCCCTGCCGACAAGGCTTGGCTACAATGCCGCAGATAATGAAATAACAGATTCAGTGACAGGAAAAACCAAGATGTGTGAGCTGCTGGCGATGAGTGCCAATGTGCCAACGGATATTGTCTTCAGCTTTACCGGGCTGGCGGAGCGAGGCGGGGTGACCGGGCCCCATGTGGATGGTTGGGGGATCACCTTTTATGAAGGCAAGGGCAGTCGCACCTTCAAGGATGCCAGCCCCAGCAGCCAGTCCCATGTGGCAAGCCTTATCAAGTCATACCCGATCAAGAGTGAAGTGGTGGTCAGCCATATTCGGCAGGCCAACCGCGGTGAAGTCTCGTTGGAAAATACCCACCCCTTTACCCGCGAGCTTTGGGGGCGCTACTGGACCTATGCCCACAACGGCCAGTTGTCTGACTATGAACAGAAGTTTCAAAGCGGCCGCTTTCAGGCCGTAGGTGATACAGACAGTGAGCAGGCCTTTTGCTGGATAATGAGCCGCCTGGCCGAGCGTTTCGGTGAATCCGAGCCGGATGATATTTTGCCCGTGTTTGAATATGTCGCCCAGCTTGCCGAGGAGATCCGCACTCTAGGGGTGTTTAATATGATCCTCAGCGATGGCCGTTATTTGATGAGTTATTGCAGCAATAACCTTTGCTACATCACCCGCCGGGCGCCCTTTGGCCGGGCGCAGCTGATAGACACGGATGTGGTGATTGATTTCGACACCCAGACCACCCCTAAGGATGTGGTCACTGTCATAGCCACCCGGCCGCTGACCGGCAATGAAAACTGGCAGCTATTGGCGCCGGGGGATTGGAAATTATTCCGTCTTGGCGAGCTGGTTATTGACTTCCGAGCCCAGGCTCAGCTTGGCTAACTTGATATCGAGCTGCTTGCTGCCTGACTCGAAATGGGTCAGGCGCACCGGCAGCCAGCCGAGATCCGGTGCCATCCAAATAAAGGTCTGCCGTTTGCTGCTGTCGCGGACCACTTCCAGTTTCACCGTGTTATAAACGCCACTGTCCAGTGTCATCCGCTCCTTGCCGACTATCTTGAAACTATAGTCATCTATCTCGTTGTCCTTGACCAGCTCATAGGCCAGTGGCTCCTTGCCGGCGGCGAGATCCAGCCGAAACTGCAGCTGTACCATCAGGGCATCGTAGAGGGCGCCTGAGTAGTCCAGCTTGCTCTTTTCATCCTTGTAGCGACTGAAGATTTTGCCCTGCTCCTTGGCAAAGGCTATCTGCTCATTGAAGTTGGGGCCTGTGCCGGTTCGCTGATGGCTGAAGCGCAGCGGCGTCAGCTGACCATCCTGATAGGTAAATTCACTGCGGATATGGCGTTTATCGCTCAGCACCAGCAGGCTGAGATCGCTGTCCAATTTGTATTGATAGAAGTCGCCCTCTGGCGGCAACAGCATAAAACGGGCGCCACCGAGATTGATTTCGCCATAATTGACCTGATATTCAGCAGTGTGGGGTGTCAGGGGGCTGGTCTGCGCCCATAGCGACAAGGGCAGTAACAGTACCAAGAGTAGAAGTGAACGGATCAAAGGCAGTCTCCTGTGGTTAAAACGGCATGGACAAGACCAGAGTGGCCATGTCCGGCCGCCACTCATATTCAGACAGGGCAATTCTGCCTTGGTTCACTTGTACGCCTTCGCTGCGCAGCAGGCTCATCTGTAGCTGAAACGGATGGGTATCCTTGGCAAAGGAGATTTTCCCCTGACTGTTGATCACCCTGTGCCAGGGCAGTGCCAGGCTGTCCGGCGCCTGTTTCAGTGCCCGGGAAACATAGCGTGCCCGTCCTGGTAAACCGGCATAGTCGGCAATCTTGCCATAGCTTGCCACCCGACCTTCGGGGATCAGTGCAACTATGTGCCAAATCTTCTGCATTGGACTTAGTGGCGGGGCGCTCGTTTCCGGGGTCATCTTGGCTCCTGATGCTATTGGCGCAAATTATAATACCATTCCATAGCGGAGGTTACTCACTTGGCAAAAGTGTCATGGCGGCTCTGCGCTGCACATGCAAGATTTGCCTTTTGATGCTTTTTCGCCATAATGGCGCCCATTGAACGCCAAGTCGAGTAAATTGAGAATATAACCCTATGGCAATTATGGATATTTTGACGGTTCCCGATCCCAGGCTCAAGCGTAAAGCCAAGCCTGTTACCGAAATAGAAGCCGTGCAGCCTTTCATCGATGATCTGTTGCAAACCATGTATCACACAGACGATGGTATCGGCTTGGCCGCGACCCAGGTGGGCAGTGAACACGCAATAGTCGTCATTGATATCTCAGAAGAGCGCAATCAACCTCTGGTGCTGATCAATCCGCAGATCACTGAGTCCAGCGGCGAATTTATCGGTGAAGAGGGCTGCTTGTCCATTCCCGGTTATCGCTCCAAGGTAAAACGCTTCGAGTCGGTCACTGTCAGCTATCTGGATCGCCAGGGCCAAGCCCAGACGCTCCACAGTGATGATTTCCTGGCCATAGTGCTGCAACATGAAATCGATCATCTGCACGGCAAGGTATTTATCGAGCATCTCTCTCGCCTTAAACAGGAGATGGCACTGAAGAAGGTGCGTAAGTTTACCGCTTAAGCGATAGACTTAAGTTGGGCTTCGCTGCAGCTTGGCAGTTGCAGCGGCAGCTCAAGCAATATGCTCAAACCGCCCTGAGGCCGGTTGACCGCTAGGGCCGAGCCGCCCAGGAGCTGCATACACTGGCGCACAATCGCCAATCCCAGCCCATAACCTCCCTGAGAGCTGTGACGCGCTTCATCCAAACGGGTGAAAGGGTTGAACAAGGCTTCCAGTTGCTCCTTGGGGATCCCGGGGCCATCATCGCTGACACTCAGCTGCAGCCTGCTATCACCTAATTTGTCGTCACCCAACTGAGATACCTGGATTTCCACCCGGCAGGTTTCACCGGCATATTTGAGGGCATTGCGACAGACATTTTCCAGCGCCCGCTTCAAGTAGGCCATATCGGTATGCAAAGTTTGCTCATCAATGGGGGCCTGTGCCCAGACTATGCTTTGCTTGGGGCCAGACTCAAACTCCAGATCCTGCAGCAGTGAGCGGCGTAATTCTGTTAGGGTAAAAGGCGCTGCCGTCAGCTTGATGAAGCCGTTGCTCAGGCGGCTGAAGTCTAAAATGGTGTTGATCAATTGCGCCATCTCTTCGCCCTGGCGTCTTAGCCTGGCAAGCGGTTGTTGATGTTCCTCCCCCAAGCGATTTTCCAACAGGTGTAAGGCCAGCTCCTGCCGGGCAAGAGGAGTGCGCAGTTCGTGGGAGACATCCCTCAGTAACCGCTGCTGGGTTTGAATGCTTTTTTGCAGCTGCTCGGCCATATGGTCAAAGTCGGTCGCCAACTGGAAAAACTCCGGCTGCTTTAGTGAAAAATGGCCGGCAATCCGGGTATCGAGTTGACCCTGTGCCAGCTGACGGGTGGCACTGCGCAATAAACTCAGTGGCTGGATCAGATAGCGGCTCAACAGACGACTGAACAACAAGAGCACCAGTAGCCCTACCAGGATACGGATAAGCCAGAGGCTTTTATCCAGTTGCTGCGCCGGATGTAAAGAGGCGTTGAGTTGCACCACCAAGAGCAGGGGATTATCCGGCTCCAAGCTATTGCGTAGTGGCAGGCCTATCAAAGGTTTTTGCACCCTGTCCCCCATAGGCTGCTGCAACTGCTTGAGGAAATTGAGTTTGTAAACAAAGTGCGGGTGCATTTCCCGCTGACTCACCGCCTGCTGCTCGCTATCCAGCACATAGAGTACAAATGCCTGCCGTCCCTCCCAATCCGCAAGTCCCGTAATATCGCCCCTGACGATATAGTCGTTGGCCTCATCGGCCAGTTGCTGTAACTGGCTTTGGGTCTGCTGGGGCAGCAGTAACAGGCGGTTTAGCAACATGGCTTCAATACCACTGGCGAGCAGCAGGATAAGCAGTAATGACACACCAAAATAGCCAAACAGTCGCCATTGGAGTTGGGAAAACAGGCCGGAAAAGGGCAGCAAGGCACGCTCCTGAATTATTCGCTGAAGTCGAGAATATGTTTCGATAATCATTCTCATTTATTCTATATCGGGTTAAGGCTTTGGCGCCAGCACGACTTGTCAGTTGGCTAAAGTTAGTTATACTGTATAAAAATACAGTATCGGTGTTTTTCATGCCTGTTTCAGCCAAAACTCACTCTGTAAAATCTAATTCAGCAAAATCTCAGGCCTTGAACAGCCTGCTGGAGCGCCGGGATCTCTGGTTGGGGCCGGGCAGTCAGAACAAAACATTGGGGTATCCCAGTGGTTTTGAAGCATTGGATGCGCAGCTCAGTGATGCAGGGTGGCCAAGGCAGGGTATTTGTGAACTCTTCAGCCAATCTCCTGGGCACGGGGAACTCAGCCTGTTGCTGCCTTTGATGCGTTATTTACTGCCGGCTCAGTGTGGCTCTTATTCCGAAAGAAATCATTCCGAAATAAATCATTCGACAACAAGTCAGTCCGCAAAAAATCAGTCCAAAAGAAATCAATTTAGAGGGGATGAGTCCAGAGATACCATGATAATGCTGATAGCGCCGCCACTGCAGCCGCTGGCACAGAGCTTTGCCCAGCACGGTATTGCCGCCGAGCGTATTTTGTGGCTGGAATTAACCCAGCGTAAAGAGGTGCTCTGGGCCATGGAGCAAGGGTTGAGCAGCGGCGCCTGTTCTTTGGTGCTGGCTTGGCTGGACAAGCTGACACTGAGTGAGGCCAGAAGGTTGCAACTTGCCGCAGAGCAGGGCAAAGCGCTGGGAATTTGCCAGTTGCCTATGGCTCAGGCCGATAGTAATCATCCTGTTACCCTAAAGCTGGCTATCAGCGCGGCTGGCGTTAATACCGCCAGGCTGCAAATTTTAAAGCGTCGCGGTGGTTGGCCCGTCCCTGAATTGCATCTGCGTGGCTTGCCGGCACTGGCGCTTGAACTGCCCCATGTCGAGCCGGGCGTGGTAACCCTGAGAAGCGGCAAGGCGGGTCTCAATCATAGTTTAAGTAACTCAACAGATTTAATTGAGCCAAACCATTCCGGCCGCAAGGCCAATGGCCCTGTGCTTCACGACTCTGGTTTACATGGCACTGGTTTTCATAGCACTGGTCTTCACAACTCTGGTTTTCATAGCACTGTGCTTCATGGTCCTTGGGGGATGGCGCAGTCAAGGATTGCTGCATCCAATGAATGCGCGGCTAATCCCTGGACGGCACGGCAAGAGTCAAATAAGCCCGCGGGGCTTTTCCCAAGCGCTAATCCGCAACCGGCCAATTCTCAAACGGCACAGAGCCAAGCCGCTCAAAGCCATACTGCTCAGAGTCAAGAGGCTATCTGAGATGCCCCAGGTATGGATGGGAGTCTGGTTTCCACAGCTATTGCTGCAATATCAGCGTTACCGCCTGGCTATGCTGGGCAATATGGCGGGCACTATTACCGGTTCTATGACCGGTACTATGAACGACACTATGACTGGAAGTATGACAGGCAGTGGTGCGGCTCAGGTTCAAATACGCGTTCAAACTCAGTTCCAAACCCAAAATCAGCCCAAAGCAGTGCCAACCGCTGCGGCGTCAGAGCCTTTTGATCCCCAAGTCCCCATGGCCTTGTATGACAGCCGGAAGCTGGTTATACATTCGG